>CBFHBH010000342.1:0-2931 GCA_965653735.1 uncultured Flavobacterium sp.
AAGGATACCAGATCAAACTAATTTAATACTCCACTCAGATCAGGGGTGGCAGTATCAAATGAAACAATATCAATATCTATTAAAACAAAAAGGAATTAAGCAAAGCATGTCCAGAAAAGGAAATTGTCTTGATAATGCAATTATTGAAAATTTTTTCGGAATATTAAAATCAGAACTTTTTTATCTTAAAAAGTATAGTTCTATTACTCAATTAAAACAAGAAATAATCGAATATATAAATTACTATAATAATGATAGAATCAAACTAAATCTAAAAGGAATGAGCCCGATAAAATATCGAGCTCATTATTATCAAATTTAATTATAAATTCGTCTAAACTTTTGGGTGCACTCTAAGAGACATTTGCCTTTACTTTGGATTAGATAAAAAACTTTAATTTTATTCAAAGGAAAGCAGAGGTGAACTTTAGACGTTTGTAGTTATGAACCATGCTGCGCATTAGTCCTCTGCCTTCTCCTTGAATCCCGTTGAATTGCTTCAAATAGAATGATAGACATGCAGGTCTAATAAAGGCTCTAAAGAAGTTCAACATATTTTGTTTATCCTAAATTCAAAGTTATGAAAAAGTATTTATTTTATGTTGGGATTGATGTATCGAAAGCAAAATTGGATATTAATATCCTTGATTCTTTAACCCTTAAATCAGAGCATTTTATCATAGAAAACAATATTAAAAGTATTTCGATTTTTATTAAAAAACTTGATACAAAACTTGATAAAAAATGTACTCTTTTTTGTTGCGAGAACACTGGTGTTTACACTAATCATTTATCAAGTGTTTTAGTGAAACTTAATTTAGATTTATGGATTGTCTCTGCTGTTGAAATAAAAAAATCGAAAGGAATTTCAAGAGGAAAAAATGATAAAACCGATGCCAAAGATATTTCTTACTATAGCTGTAGAAACATCGATAAATTAAAACTTTACACTTCTGCAAGCCTAGATATCCAAAAACTAAAAATGCTTTATACTGAAAGAGAAAAAATGGTAAAAGCTTTAATGCTTATACAAGCGACCAAGGAAAGTAAGGAATTCACAAAAAAAATAGTTTTTAAGGAAGTATCACAAATTAACCAAACTCTTGTAAAATCTATTAAAAATTCAATAAACAAAATTGAATCAGGAATTCAAACGGCATCAATCCCTTTGATTATTGCTACCAAAGGATTTACCGCTTTTAAAACTTGGAGACAATTTGCCTGTTATTCAGGTGTTGCACCCTTTGAACATAGTTCCGGTTCCAGTGTAAAAGGAAGGACAAGAGTAAATCATATGGCAGATAAAAAAATGAAGTCATTATTGCAAATGTGCGCTATGACAACATTAAAATACGATTCTCAATTAAAGGAATATTACAATAAGAAAAAAGTGGAAGGTAAAAATTCAATGCTGGTATTAAACAACATTAGATGCAAACTTATAAGTAGAATTTTCGCAGTTATTAACAGAGAAACTCCTTATATCAATACCTATAAATTTGCATCTTAATTTTTAATGATTTTATTTGTTTTTTATCATAGAATGCGCAGCTTTTCATGAGAACACTTCGGAGAGCAGGTGTGGTTTTCTGTTTAAAATTCTATTTAGCTTTGTCGATCCTCTTTGTAGGCACAGAAAAAATTTCTGCGCTATCGTTGTGTATATATCCGAGCCAGGGTTTAAGTCTAAATATTTGGAAATAAAAAATCAGAATAAACTAAATCAATCCTTATTATTATTTGATCTACAAGTACTTTTTTTATTTCTTCGGATATTTTTTTATTAAATTTTTTTTTGACTTCATATATATCTAAAATATCATCTTTACCTAAAAAAAGGTTAAATATTTTCCTAAAAGAAAAAAATCTAAAAAACTGAATCATAAGTTTATCTACTCAATTATTGCTTTGACTGTTTCTTCTCCTAATGTAGCACCAATCGCACCAAATGTTAAACTAACAGCACCTCCTATAATGATTCCTCCCAAAGGAGTGGTTACTGTTGACGCCCAAGCTCCAACAGAAGCACTTATTCCTGCAGTTGCAGTCATTGCGGCCCAACCTCCTGCAAGTCCACCAGTAACTACTGCTGCTTCTTTTAATTTATCATCCGCAGTTGCAACTCTAACAACAGATAAACCAACTCCAAGTGCGCCAGCTCCTTTAGAAAACTTGTTTAAAATGTTTACAGATCCTCTTGTTTTAAAAAACCTAGTTACATTTCCTTCGGAATTCAATAAGGGTTTTGCCTCTAAAGGTTCCATAATTTCGAATAATTTTCCTTGACCCGCAATTAAATTTTTTCTAGTGTTTAATTTCAAATCATATCTAGTATCTAATCCTATTTGATTAGTTGGATTTTGTTTCCAAATATTATCATATAGAGGTTCTAATGCTGCGGCATCTTTAATATATTTACCTCTTAAAATTGAATTATAAAGATTTATAGGTGCAATATCAGAACCCGATCCAATTCCAAATGAATGTGATTTATTATTCTCATCTTTCGGTGTTGGTTTATCTACAATTCTTTCGCTTTCATAATTCCAAGCATTACCATCCCATTTATACAATAGTTCATACAAATTACCATCTCTATTCATATATCCTAAATCTGAATCTCCTACATTTGGGTTTACAGGAGTAGCAGGAAATTCCTCTAGTCCCTCTAACTCAATGAATGCAATTACTTTGTTTCCACTAAATTGATAAGGCGTATACCAAGGATATTTTTTTTCCAAAGGATCCACCGCAAAAAACCTACCAATCCTAGGATCATGCATCCTAAAAGTATAATTAAGTGAATTCCCTTCTCCGCCTTTAATCTCATCATCTTTCTCCTGCCCCTGGAAACCATACCTGTATTGCTGTGGTTGGGCGCTTCCGTGGCGTGAAGGTACGAGCATTCCAAAAGGATAGTAATCCAATCCC
>CBFHBH010000343.1:0-2918 GCA_965653735.1 uncultured Flavobacterium sp.
GGTTCTAACTCCAGAACCTCTTGTTGCATCAGATAAAATGTATTGAGTACCGCTTAAAGTTGTTTCAATTGTTTGAGAACCACTATAACGTGTAGCCGCTGTTCCAGCAGTTACAAGCATATTTGATTTGAGCATATCTACATGAGTACCTTTAGAAGATTTTTTACCATGGCTATGTTCTCCTAAGTGTTTAATTGTTGCATTATACAGTAATACCCTTCCGTTTTGTGCATCAATATATATGTCACCTCTGCTCAATGGTTTTGTAGCGTAAACGTCAAATTTATACGCTAACTTAACCGTATTATCAACTGGTAATAAAACCAATTCACCTTTTGGTTTTGAATAATTCATTGCTTTAGCTTCTTCTGGGTTTTCCCATAAAAACTTAGTAGATTTTGTATGAGCCATAGCTCGCTGTAAAGCAGCTTGAGCATTAATCGAAGGAGAAATATTTACATCACCAATGTTGTAAAATTCACCATTCATTGTATTTACTTTTCCATTTTTGGAATGTAAATAATATGTGGCAAATTCAACTTTGATTCCTTGATGATACATTTGAAATTTTTCATGAGTAAAACCCAATTCATCAGTTTCTGATTTTACTTTTGAAAGATTTTGATTGTCTTTAAGTCCTAATTGCTGTTTGAAGATTGTCCTAGCATCAGAACTTTTGTAGGTTGAAGATTCTTTAAACGCAATGAAAGCCGGTGTCCCATTCTCGCTTTTCTCTCTTTTGCTTACATTCTTATCTGTTTCTTGTGCTAAAGCAGATAAGGTAAACAACGACAGTGCAGTTATTGTGGTTAAACTGCGTAGTTGTTTTTTCATAATTGTTGGTTTTTTAGGTTTTTGGTTTACTTATTGATTGTCAATAATTTGCACAATTTTAAAGAAATTACTAATAATCAAGCATTTAATTTTGTTTTTTATCTTAACCATAACTTAATCTTAATTTTATGTTCAAACTAAAAGTCAAAAAAAATAGCCCTAAAAGGGCTATTAATATATATCTTAAAAAAGTTAATTAATTGATAATCATTTCTGGAATTTCTCCTTCTATAATTAATTCAGCTTCTGTTGATTTTATAATTTCTTCGACTGATACTCCTGGTGCTCTTTCTAAAAGTTTGAATCCTTTTGGTGTAATTTCCATCACCGCTAATTCAGTAACCACTTTTTTAACACAACCTACACCCGTTAATGGCAAAGTACATCTTTTAAGTATTTTAGATTCACCTGCTTTGTTCACGTGCATCATGGCTACAATAATGTTTTCTGCAGAAGCAACTAAATCCATAGCACCACCCATACCTTTTACCATTTTACCTGGAATTTTCCAGTTTGCAATATCTCCATTTTCTGAAACTTCCATAGCTCCTAAAATGGTTAAATCAACTTTTTGAGCACGTATCATTCCGAAACTAAAAGCGGAATCAAAAAAACTAGCCCCTGGTAATGTGGTAATAGTTTGTTTTCCTGCATTGATAACATCAGCATCTTCTTCTCCCTCGAAAGGAAATGGACCCATTCCTAGTACGCCGTTTTCTGATTGAAACTCAACAGAAATATCTTCACGAACATAATTTGCAACTAAGGTCGGAATTCCGATTCCTAAATTTACATAGTAACCGTCGTTAACTTCTTGTGCAATTCTTTTTGCGATTTGATTTTTATCTAGTGCCATGATTAACTTTTTTGTCTAACAGTACGTTGTTCAATTCTTTTTTCAAATTTCTCTCCTTGAAAGATACGGTTGATCATGATTCCAGGAATATGAATTTGGTTTGGGTCTAATGTTCCTGCTGGTACAAATTCTTCAACTTCTGCAATAGTTATTTTTGCAGCACCTGCCATACAAGCATTAAAATTACGAGCAGTTCCTTTAAAAATTAAGTTACCTGCTTCGTCACCTTTCCATGCTTTTACAATAGAAAAATCAGCTTTATAGGCCAATTCCATTACATGCATTTTACCGTTAAATTCTCTGGTTTCTTTACCTTCAGCTACTTCGGTGCCAAATCCTGCAGGTGTGAAAAATGCTGGAATTCCTGCTTGAGCTGCACGGCATTTTTCTGCTAAAGTTCCTTGTGGAGTTAACTCTACTTCCAGTTCTCCAGATAACATTTGACGCTCAAACTCTGCATTTTCTCCAACATACGAAGAAATCATTTTTTTGATTTGCTTTTTTTGAAGCAATAAACCTAATCCGAAATCGTCAACCCCTGCATTATTTGAAATACAAGTTAGATTGGTCACTTCTTTTTTTACTAATTCGGCAATACTGTTTTCTGGGATTCCACATAATCCGAAACCCCCAAGCATAATTGTTTGTCCGCTTTGAATATCTTTCAAAGCTTCTTGAACGTTGTTTACTTTTCTGTTAATCATGTTGTTTGTTTATTAGCCCAGATGGAAGCGGCATCCTTTTATTGCTTTAATAAATGGCAATAAAAGATACAGCGAACAGCTGGAAAAAGCTTCATCCTTAGACATGCCAAGGAAGAAAATTAATTATTTTAAATACCAAATTCATCTGTATTTTGCTCATCTTCTGGTTTTACTGCCGTCGAATCTTTTGCAATTGAATCATTTTCTCTTCTTGTAGGAGGAGTATAACAATCTACTTTTATTGATAAATCTTTTGGTCGTTCAAAAGCTTCTTTTGATACATTTAATAATGGATCATTATAACATTTTTTCATGAATAACGCCCAAATAGGTAACGCCATTGTTGCTCCTTGTCCCGAAGCAAGTGTTCTAAAGTGTGCCGATCGATCTTCATTACCTACCCAAACTCCAGCTGCTAAATTAGGCACCATCCCTACAAACCAACCATCAGATTGGTTTTGTGTTGTTCCTGTTTTTCCAGCTATAGGATTTGTGAAAACGTAAGGATATCCCGTTACACGATT
>CBFHBH010000344.1:0-2887 GCA_965653735.1 uncultured Flavobacterium sp.
TTAAGAAGTTGGGGATTTTTGTTCCCAAACCATTCCATTCGGACTGAAGTCAAATATATAAAAATGCCTTTAAATTTTGCCTTATAGCCCCAATTTCTTAAAACCGCTGTTCCAGTAGTTGTTATTCAGGAATTGGTCCACCGTTCTTAATCCATTCTTCTGTTTTTTTCTTTCTAATCATCGTCTTTTCATTATCAACTCCATATCTAATATCAAAGTAGGCGAAGAATTTTCGGAATTTAGCTTTTTTCGCAATTAAAGAATTTGGAAATCTAACTCTATATGTATTATATTCTCTGACAGCTTGATTATAATTGTCTAAACTTAAATTTATTTTATCATTTAAATTTGAAACTAAACTATTAGATATAGCAAACTGATTTATTTTATATTCGTTAAATTCAAGTTCTTTTGAACATTCAGTCAAAGAAATTGATTTAGCATTATTCCAGTAATATTTTAAGCTATCATTTTTAAAATTTTGTAGGGACAGTTCAGCATTTCTTTCTTTTAAGTTTTCAGCATATTTATTCCAATTCTGTTTTACGTCGCTATTTAAACTTTCTAAGTTGTTCACGACATTGTTTTTGAATAAAAAATATCCAATCACACAAATCCCGATAAATATCATTAATGTTACTAAACAACCTTTTAGAAATTTCATTTTAGTTTTTTAACCGATTAGTTTTTTTAAAATTACTGGTAACGTTCTCGCGCTACAGCGGGTTTGGGACTAAATTAAGCCCTATTTTCGGATTTGCCAAATCATCCCAAAGACAAAACCAACTTTCCATTAAGCCAATTGCCCAAATCCGTTGTAGCGTGTGTTATGTGATGCCCATATTTACGATATTTTTGTCGATAAAATTAGTTCATCAATCATATGAGTATCTTCATCTAAGTCTTTTGATTTCAAAAATAGTTCTCTTGCTTTTTCTATTTCTCCAATATCAAAATGGTAAATTCCAAGATTTCGATATGAATATGAATTATTTTTGTCAAGTTTAATAGACTTTTCTATGTCAGCTAAACCTTCGTTAACTCTTCCTGTTTTAATTTTTGAAAGTCCTCTATTATTATATGAATAAGCAAAAAATTCATCAATTTCAATTGCTTTATCAAAAAGCGGAATTGCTTCAGAATATTTTTCAAGTAAAGTCAAAGTAAAACCTTTGTTGTTTAAAGAATAAACATTTTCGGCGTTTAGTTCGATAGATTTATTATAAAAATGTAAGGATTCATTATTCATATTTAGTTTACTATAAATAAGCCCTCCATTTGAATAATCGTCGGAAGTTAATTTGAATTCTTGTTCGAAATTATCAAATAATTCTTTTGCTCTTTCGAAGTTTTTGATTTGCATATTTGCAAACATATTTAGACGATAAATATTTTCATCTTTTAGTTTTACCTTTAGAAAGTAATCAAAAAGATTTATTGATTTCTTGTATTCTTTTTTGTTAAATAAATCAATTGCTTCAGCATATTGATTTGAAAATTTTCTGTACTTAAAAAGTTTAGATAGTGTATAACCATCGTTGTAAGTTACTGTTCCGTCAAATAACTCAATTGGGTTTTCATTTGGCATCAGATTTCCAAATAAATCTAATATTGAAATTAAGAAAAATATTACTGCGAAATGCAAATATATATCACTAAAATCTTTTAAAAGTGCTATATATAAATAAAGTGTAGCAAAAATAGAAGAACAAATCGGTCCAGTTAAAACATAAATAATCTGTCTATTAATTGAAATATTTTCTGCTGATGGAACACACAAACCATTTTTCCAAGATAACATTTCATAACTTAACCACACATCCAAAAGTCCAATTCTGAAATTTATACTTTTCTTTGGATTTCCATATGAGCCGATGTATATAGAAACTTTTTGTTTTGTTAATATGATTGCTGGAATTGCGTGTCCAAGTTCGTGTAAAATCACAACTATGCCTCTCACAATTGTTAGTAAAAGAAGTGATTTAAATATAAAAGGTAATTTCATTTACGCATTTTTCTTGGTGGGTATCACATAACGTCCCGCCGGCTTTGTGAAGGCGGGGATTTTTATTACTGTCGCTTACAAATATACCGAAAAGTTTGAAAGAAAAAACTTGAAATAGAGTAGAGAAGTGCAAACACCGGCTCTTCCCTATACACACCCAAACCCCGCTTTCACAAAACCGCTGTTAGGAGATGTTTTTTATTTATCCAAAACGAGAATCTTCTTAATGCCATTGGTGGTTACTTCTTCTTTGAATTTTTGGATGTTGGGATAAATATAATCACTCGTTATACCCATTTGTGTTAATTTATCTTTAATAGCAGGTACTAAAGATTTATGGATATTAAAACATCCACAAATTTCATCTAGAAACATAAGGTTTTTATATTTTTCATCACCAATTTCTTCTTTTACACTTGCAATATATTCTTTGTATGTTCTTTCAATTGGATACCAAGGATGGTTGTTATATAAAAACAAACCTTCTTGGTTAATAATATTTAGGCTATTAACAATTTTATAGAGCTCAGTATTTGGTGTTATTATACTCATAAAATTATCATCAACTTTCTCATACGGAATGTTTTCATCTTCAAATTTTTTATCAAAGACATACTTCCAAGCCTCAAAAGCAGTATTATTTTCATAACAATAATATAAAGAAAAATAATTGTCTATTGGATTATCACTTGGTAAATAAGTAAGATTGTCAATTGCAAAAAATAATGCGACATATGGATTGAAAGAGAAATCTAAAAAAGGAGTAGGTAAACCATAATGTTGCATATAGCTTAAAAAGGCAATTGAATTTTTAGGATTAATTCCAGCTGATTCTAATAGCTTAGTAATAACTCCGTTATTCCATTCACCAGCACAATCAAT
>CBFHBH010000345.1:0-2865 GCA_965653735.1 uncultured Flavobacterium sp.
GTACCAAATGATTGTAACGATATCGTACATACTTTGATGATTGGCCACAAAAATGATCGGAACTCCTGTCGGAATATTCTCTACTCCGGAAATTTTATACGTTGTTCCAACCAGATTGGTACATCTTAAAAGACACAGATTTAAATAATCGACACTTTTTTTATGTGCTTGGTATCCAAAAAGGTTTAAACAAATCCATTGAATAGGGTGAAAAATTAACAGGCATAAGCCAAAGAACATGTAATAAATTACAGAAATTGGGTAGGAAATTAATTTTTGCATTATTTATATCAATTTAGGCAAAGGTACGTCATTAAATAAAAAAACCACTCTAAAAGTGGTTTCATTTTGAGATTTTTCTATTTAGCAAAACTCACTGTATGCATCTTTTAGATTCTCAGCAATGATTTCTGCTGGACGACCCTCAATGTGATGACGTTCTAACATGTGTACTAATTCGCCATCTTTGAATAAAGCCATTGCTGGTGATGATGGAGGAAAAGGAAACATGTGTTGACGAGCTGCATCAACAGCTTCTTTATCTACACCTGCAAAGACAGTGATTAAATGGTCTGGTTTTTTATCACCATCCAAACTCATTTTTGCTCCTGGACGTGCATTACGAGCCGCACACCCACAAACTGAATTTACTACTACTAATGTAGTCCCTTTTTGAGCTAAAGCGCTTTCAACTTCTTCAGCAGTATATAAACCTTGAAAACCAGCGTCAGTTAATTCGGCACGCATTGGTTTTACCATTTCTTCTGGATACATAATTCTTTTAGTTAAAAAGTTATTGAGGTGCAAAGTTACAAAGAATATAAATTTTACCTGTTTTATTTAATAGGATTTTAACGAGGACTAATGGAAAATATCTTTGGCCACTCTATATGTATTGGCATGCGCTTCAATGATGGTCTTAATTTGTGGAGAATATCCACCTCCCATACTGCATTGCACAGGGATTTGATATTTTTTACACAATTCAAAAACTATTTCGTCACGTTTTTTGCAGCCTTGAATGGAGCAGCTTAGTTTCCCCAATTTGTCGGTGTCAACAATATCTACACCACTTAAATAAAAGATAAAGTCAGGTTTTTCGGCTTCAATAAGTTTTGGAAGAGTCTCTTTTAAAATTTTTAAATACGCATCGTCCGAAGTTCCATCGGGCAAAGCAATATCTAAATCAGAAGTTTCTTTTTTAAATGGATAATTACTTTTTCCATGCATCGAAAAAGTGAAAACAGCATTATTGTTTTGGAAAATTTCTGCAGTTCCGTTGCCTTGATGTACATCTAAATCAATAATAAGTATTTTTTTAGCCAAATTATTATCCAATAAATATTGAGCTCCAATTGCTTGGTCATTTAATAAACAAAAAGCTTCTCCGCGATGACTATATGCATGATGTGTGCCACCAGCAATATTGAAAGCTATTCCGTCGTAGAAAGCATTTTTTGCACCATCTATCGTTCCTTGGGCAATACGCAATTCTCTTTCGACTAATTCTGCGGAAAGAGGAAAGCCAATTTTTCTTGCGGCTCTTGCATCAAGGGTTAGATTGATTAAATGATTGACATATTCTTTAGTGTGAACGGCTAGAACAGGAGCTAAATCTGCTACTTCAGGCTCAAAAAACATTTTTGCTGTTGCCGTACCTTCATGTAATAATTGTTGTGGAAGTAATTCGTATTTCAGCATCGGAAAACGATGTCCTTCAGGCAAAGGATGTTTGTAAATAGGATGATAAGCAATGGTAAACATTACAAATTCATCTGTTTTTCAAATTCATCAATAAATAAGCCTATATGATATCCATCGATCAAACCATGATGGACATGTATAGACATTGGCATTGATTTTTTACCATCTACTTCAGTTAATTTTCCAAAAGATATCTTAGGACAACTATCAGGATATGAAAACCCTCTAGCATGGGACATGGATGTAAAATTTATCCATGGAATTGCAGAAAAATGAATCAAATTACTATCAGGAAATTCTCGGGTTAGTAAACCAGTTGTGCTTTGAATTCTTTCTGTTTCCTGTAAAACGTTTTGATGAAATTGGTTTAAATCTGAATCAAATTCGATTAATGAAAAACCAAAAGTTTTGTCTTCACGCATAATTGTAGAGGAAACATCTATACGATCCCAGATATAAGGTTCTTTGTCAATAATACGGTATTTAAAATTCTCTATACTATTTATAGCTGTCAATGTTTTGTGCAGATAAAAAGTAAAGAATGGAATTTTTAATTTTTTGGCTGTTTTATAAGCAAGGGTACAGTCTATAGTGACCGTCAAGCCATAAAAAGGCTCTTCCATTTGGCTAAAAAACTCGAAATGGCCTTTACGATTCCAGGTTGATAAATCTATCTTGGTTTTCATTAAAGCAAAGATAAGACTTCTTTCACATTTGCAATCGATTTAAAATTTTCGTGGACTATTTCAAAATCAATTTGCTCATAGGCCCAAGTTGTATGATACGGAATGTGGATGCCATATCCCCCAATATTTAATACTGGGAGCACATCAGATTTTAGAGAATTTCCAATCATTACAAAATCACTAGGCTCAATATCTAAACGAGTGAGCATTTTTTTATAATCAACTTCGGTTTTATCACTCATTACTTCAATGTGATGAAAAAAATGTCCTAATCCTGAATCATGTAGTTTACGATGCTGATCTTTTAAATCGCCCTTTGTAGCCACAATCAATTTGTATTCGTTTTTTAGTTCTTTTAAAACCTCTTCTACGTTTGGCAAAAGTTCTACAGGTTTTTCCAGCAAATCTTTTCCTATTTGCAGGATTTTTCCAATTACATGCCCAGAAATTTGATTATTTGTTAACGCTAATGCCG
>CBFHBH010000346.1:0-2863 GCA_965653735.1 uncultured Flavobacterium sp.
GAAGAAGAAAAACACATTTACGTAGAACACACAACAAAATAATAATATATTATGAGAACTTTAAATAAAGAATTGCAGTCACAAATAACACCAAAAAAAGCTTTAGAAATTTTAAAAGAAGGAAATCATCGCTTTGTTAATAACTTAAAATTACACAGAGATTTATTAGAGCAGGTTAATGCAACAAGTGAAGGACAATGGCCATTTGCTACAATCTTAAGTTGTATTGATAGCCGTACTTCAGCCGAACTGATTTTTGATCAAGGATTAGGAGATATTTTCTCAATTCGTATAGCGGGAAATGTAGTAAATACAGATATTTTAGGGAGTATGGAATTTGCTTGTAAAGTAGCAGGTTCTAAACTAATAGTAGTATTAGGACATACAAAATGTGGTGCTGTAAAAGGAGCTTGTGATCATGTAGAAATGGGCAATTTAACAGAGCTTTTGTCTAAATTACAACCAGCAGTTTATGAAGAGCAACAAACCAAAGAGGAGAGAAGTTCTAAAAACCCAGAATTTGTTGAAAATGTAGCCGAAATAAACGTAAAAAGAACTGTTAAGTCTATTTTACAAAGAAGTCATATCTTAGCTGAAATGATTGAAAGTGGTGAAATTGGTATCGTTGGCGCTATGTATAATGTAGAAACTGGTGATGTTGAATTTTATAATGATACAGAATTTGTAAAATAAGCCTCCAAGAGTAGCTGAAAAATTATAGTATGAGCGATTTTTATAAAAAAATATTAGAGAATAATAAAAAATGGGTAGAGGATCAATTAGCTATTGATAAAGATTATTTCAAAGACTTATCCAAAGGTCAAAATCCACCTTTGTTATGGATAGGTTGTTCGGACAGCAGAGTTCCTGCAAATGAAATAATTGGGGCCAAACCAGGAGAGGTTTTTGTACACCGTAACATAGCTAATATGGTAGTTCATAGTGATATGAATATGCTAAGTGTGTTGGATTATGCTGTAAATGTTCTAAAAGTTACACATGTAATCGTATGTGGGCATTATGGCTGTGGAGGTGTAAAAGCTGCCATGGGAAATAGTTCTTATGGAGTTATAGACAATTGGATTCGTCATATAAAAGACATCTTTAGATTTAATAAAGATAAATTAACTCCAATTGAAAACGATGAAGAACGCTTTAACAAATTTGTTGAATTAAACGTGAAAGAGCAAGTCTTGAATTTAGCTAAAACATCAATTGTTCAAACGGCTTGGAAAAATGGTCAAGAACTTTATTTACACGGTTGGGTGTACGGATTAAACTCTGGTTATGTAACAGATTTAGAGGTCAACTTTTCTAAAAACGAAGATTTGCACGAATTGTATCAGTTAGATATTTAAGAATTATTTATTATTTAAAAATAAAGGCGATTGTGCTAAATGTAGTACCTTCGCCTTTCATAAATTTACTTTTCACTGATGAACGATTTCAATTGGTTACAATTACTTAATCCAGAGTTCTATATTTTATTAGAATTTGGAGGAATTAAAATAGGTTTACTAGTTGTTTTATTTATAGTTTTTGCCGAAACAGGATTGTTGGCAGGATTCTTTTTACCTGGAGATAGTTTGTTGTTTTTAGCTGGAATTTACAGCGAAACATTAATGCAACAAATTTCGTTAGGGAACGATTTCTTAAATGTTACAGTATTTGCTTTGATGGTTTCAATCATGGGGATTTTTGGTAATATGGCGGGATATTGGTTTGGTGCCAAAAGTGGTACTTATCTTTATAATCGAAAAGATTCATTTTTGTTCAAAAAGAAATATTTATATCAGGCTAAAGAATTCTTCGAAAAGTATGGAAATAGAGCAATTGTGTTTGCTCGTTTTTTACCCATAGTAAGAACCTTTGCTCCAGTAATTGCAGGAATTGTGTCTATGGATAAAAAGAAATTCATGTTTTACAACATTGTAGGTTCTTTTTTATGGTCATATTCTATGATTTTTTCTGGACATTATCTTCATGCACTTTTCTTAAGTAAGTTTGGTATCGACTTAAAACATTACATTGAATTTATAGTAATTGGTATTGTAGCCTTCACGACGTTCCCAGTGCTTTGGAAAATATTTAAAAAGCGAGTTCACATTGAATAAATTAAAAGAAAATGAAAAGTATTATTAAACTCAGAACAGTAGTTCTTTTTTTAATGATATTCTTAAATGGTTATTCTCAACAAATTTCAAATAATACTAATGTGTGGTTGCATTATTCAGGGAAAAACAAGTTTTCTGAAAAATTGTCCTTCACATTAGAAGCATCGCTTAGATATGCTGATGGTTTTTCTGAAAAGCAACAATGGTTTATACGACCATCATTAGATTATCAGTTTTCAAAATCATTTATAGCAAGTGTTGGGTATACGTATTATGATACCTATGTTTATGGAGAAATTCCTATGAATAAAATGACGATACCTGAGCACCATGCTTGGTTGCAGGGGACGTTTACTCACAATATAAAGGATTTGAAGTTTACTCATCGACTGAGAGATGAAAATCGATTTGTAGGTATTGCAGCTTCAAATAGTCAAGGGGAATTAGAAATAGCGCATTATGAATATCGTAACCGATTACGTTATATGTTCTTGGTAAACCAACCTTTAACTAAAAAGGATGGAAAAGCTAAAGTGTTTGCTGTTTTAGGAGATGAGGTTTTTGTAAATGTTGGTGTTAAAGAAGCTAAAACATTAGTGCAACAAAACCGAATCATTGGTGGATTAGGGTATAATTTTGACGGACACCATCAAATTCAATTAAACTACATTCATCAAAACATTTGGAATTTAAAAAACACAATTATTGAGAATAACCCCACAATAAGAATATCTTATATCACCAATTTT
>CBFHBH010000347.1:0-2854 GCA_965653735.1 uncultured Flavobacterium sp.
CTTCAACTCCTAAGAAAACTTTTTTAGCAATGTAGTAATCTGCTCCAGTTAAAACTCTTAAACCAAATTGAGTTCCTGCATTGTTAGTGAAGTTTCCAGTTACAAAATCTTGGTTAGCACCATCTACATTATAGAAATAATTGTTCTCAGTGTATTCAGTTTTAGCACCTCTGAAATTAAGTAATAAATCTGCACCTACATAAGTTGATAATCTTTCAGTACCAGCAAAATGTTTTTCAGCTCCAAGGTTTAATGTGAAATTAGATCTTTTGTTGATTGTTGTTTCAACATTGTTTGGGTTTGAATTGTCAATTGATTCAGTTTTGTTAGAGTTTGTAGCAAAGCCTAAACGTAAACCTAAATCGTCTTTTAAGAAATATCTGAATTTTAATACTCCAGTGTTTAAATCAAAGTTTGCATTGTTTAAACCACCAGTTAAACCAACTTCAGTAGTTACAGTTCCTTTTACTGGTTTGTAAGAAGAAGTAGATTCTTGAGCGTTAGCAAAAGTAAACGCGAATACTGCAGCAGCAGTTAATAAAACTTTTTTCATTTTTTAATTTTGTTTTAAAAATTTCGATGCGAATATAAGACGATTTTTCTTTTTGAGATGAAAAAAAAATGTAAAAATTTACATCATAAAATTAACATATTGATTATCAGTATTTTAAGCGCAAAAAAAGGAGCGTATAGCTCCTTTTTTTTATAAAATTTAATGGTGTATTAGAATTTTAAAGCAAGACCTGCCATAACTTTCACTCCATTAAGAGTAGATTTACCTTTGTATTCTACACCTTCTTCAGTTAATTTTGATTTTAAGCTGTTTCCTTCATAACCTACGTTCAAGATAACACCTACAACGTCAGTAAAGAAATAGTTTCCTCCAGCATTAACACCATAGTTTAATCCTGAATATTTTGTTTTTTGAGCACCATCATAAGTATATGCAAGATCTTTGTCTTTACCAGTTGTAAAACCAATTGATGGTCCAGCATAGAAGTTTAATTTTTCTTTATTTACAAAGTAGTATCTCCCTGATACATTTACTTTGAAAGTAGAAATAGAAGGGTCTGTATAACCATAACCATAATCTTCAAAATTTAGATTTTTTGGAGTTAATACAGCTGTTCCTAATTCTAAACCAATACCAGCACTGATGCTTTCAGCGATACCATATTGAAAATTAACACCAAATTGAGCACCAGCAGCATCGAATTTATATTTAGTAGAGCCAGCCTCATCACCTTTTTGAGTACCAGAACCAGTCATGAAACCACCTAAAACATTAACTTGCATAGTTCCTTTTTGGTGTGATTGAGCACTTGCAGTTCCAATAGCTAAAACCGCGATAGCAGATAGTAAAACTTTTTTCATACTTTTTTTGTTTTTTTAAAATTACGGAGCGAAAGTAAGTTAATTTGTTTCATTAACACTTATCCATGCATAATTTTTTTTGTTTTTTTTAATAAAATTTTTGTAAGTAATTGACTTTTAATTTTTTACAAAATACAAGACCGTATTTAAAATACGGTCTTGTGGGATTTTACTTTCAAATTAAAATTTATAGCCAACCGATAGTGACAAAACGCTGTTTTTTACTTCGTTTGGTGAATCTGTATCTTCAATATCTGTTAATCCAACATTATATCTTAAACCTGCAAACAGATTGTCTGTAAAGTTATAAGAAGCCCCAAAATTGAAACTAAAGTCTGTTCCTTTAATATCTTTTTTGAAATCTCTCTCTCCTGAAGCAGAAAAAACATCTCCACCATCATTTTCAGTCCATTCATATTTGGCTTTTGCGCCAGTTACAAAACCTATTTGAGGCCCAGCTTCTAATGCTAAACTTTTAATTACATAAAATTTAGCTATTACAGGAAGGTTAATATAAGATAAATTATATTTCGTCTCTTCATTGGATGAATAGCTATATCCAGGTTCTGAATAATTTTCAGAATACTCTTGTTTGCCTCCTTGAGTAGAGAATACTAATTCGGGTTGAATTGCAAATTTGTCAGTAAGACCAATTTCTGCAAAGCCGCCAAGATGAAAGCCAATCTTTGAGTCAGGGTCTGTGCCGTGTGAGAAACTTAGATCTGATAGATTCAAACCTGCTTTAGCTCCAAATTTTACATTTTGTGCATTAGCAAATCCAAAAGCGAATATTGCTGCTGCAGTTAATAATACTTTTTTCATTGTTCTTTTGATTTTAAAATTAGTAACTGTAATTTATGATTTATGTACTTTTTAATAAATGCCTGATATAAATAGTTGTTAACAATTTTTGAAAAGTTTTTACTTGTTTTGAAGTGGTATTTTATTGATTTCTAGTCGTTTGTTTTTTTTGATGCTTTTTTAAATGAAGAATTTACTTCTGTTTTTTAAGTATTTTAATTCTTAACCTTGGTGTGATTGTTTAATTGAAATCTTACAAAATTTTATTTTTTTGCTCATAAACCCTTATATTTACTGAAAATATTAGCTGTGAGAATACTTGTTGTAAATGGGCCAAACCTAAATTTATTAGGGAAAAGAGAGCCTGAAGTTTATGGAAATCAAGATTTTGAATCTTTCTTTAATTTGTTAAAATCTAAGTACTTAACAGCAGAATTGGAATACTATCAAAGCAATGTAGAAGGCGAAATTATTAACAAATTGCAAGAAGTTGGTTTTACTTACGATGGAATTATTCTGAATGCAGGAGCTTATACACATACTTCAATTGGTATTGGTGATTGTATAAAAGCAATAACAACTCCTGTTGTTGAAGTACATATTTCTAATACTTTTTCAAGAGAAAACTTTAGACATCAATCTTATATTTCCCCAAATGTTAAAGGAATAATTATTGGTT
>CBFHBH010000348.1:0-2850 GCA_965653735.1 uncultured Flavobacterium sp.
TTTTACATACTTTTTATGATATTAAAGTTCCTGAAAAAAAAGGAGGTATCTTATTTATAGTTCCGAATCAAATTAACAAAATTTCATACTATTTCAACAACAAATTAATTTTAGACAAAAAAGATACACAAAAATTACTAATCAAAATTGTTGATACTGAAAACAGTGCTTTTAATTTACGTCGAATTCTTAAAGGAGGAATCAAACAAAATATTCAACAAATTGACAGACCTTCGGGTGTACCAGATCCAAAACTCGGAAAAAAATATGAAACAGATCTTTTAGAATTATATGATTTTACTCCTCTTGCAGAATCCTTAGAAGAGCTCAACTCTGTATGTCAATTCGATTTTAACTCAACTCCTCTCCAGGCATTAATGATTAAATCAATTAAACAAACTTTGCCAATTAATTTAAGTTTATCTGAAAAATTAAAATTTCCCACAGTAAAAAGTGTACTATTTTGGCTTGGTTTTAGTCAAACTTCCGAAATTGAAAAAGAAACACTTCAAATAATTTTTGAAAAGGCAAATATAAATTTTGAAATACATCATGAAGAAAATAGTAGCCTAGAAAAGTTTGTACAAAAAATAAATGAAAGCAATCCAGATATTATATGGATTTCCTCGCATGGAGAACATGAGCATTACGAACCAAATATATCTTCAATAAAATTATCTGAAAATGAATGTATAGGTATTAGAGATTTTCATTTACTGATTAATAAAGAAGAAAAGAGACGCTTAATTTTTTTAAACATTTGCGAAGGTGGGGTTCATACACAAACTGGAGAATTTAAAAATTTAGGATTTCCAAATTTATTAACGGCACATAATCAAGATGTAATATCTCATTTATGGATGGCAGAACCTCGTTTTTCTTATGTATTTGGCGCTTTTTTTGCTTTAGGAATTGCAATTTTACAAAAAGACTTTTTTGAAGCGTTTAAATATTCATTATCAAAAGTTCTTAGCGACAAAGAAACTATACTAAAAGAACTTAAAACTTTTGATTTAGATTTAAGTAATTTAAGAGAACGAATAGAAAATAATGACGGAACTGAATGGGGTAATATAATTACAACAGGAAGCCCTGTTTATAACATCTAACAAAAACTACTCTATTAGTATGAGCCGTCACCTCGCTAGCGCGAGCGTCCCGCTCGTTAACACAAAGTGTCTCGTCCTAAAATAAGTTTACATATTTATATTTAATCCTAAAATAGATTTACAACTCATTTTTAGTCCTGTTATTGGTTTACAATAATAGGACTTTTTACATAATAATTCTTCCATAGTTTTTCTGTCTTTAAATTATTTTGATGTACCTGATTTGGCGTAAGATTGCCTATACTCATATGAGGTCTTTCATTATTGTATAATTGTATAACTGCGTCTAATAATTCTTTAGCTTCTTCTAAATTATCTACCTGATAATCGTTTAAATATTCTTCTTTTATTATACCATTGACTCTTTCTGCAATAGCATTTTCAAGTGGATCTCCGTTTTCTGTCATACTAATTCCTATCTTGTTATTTACTAATAGTTTTACATATTCATTACTACAATATTGTGTTCCTCTATCGGAATGATGTATCAATTCTAGTTTTTTATTTTCATCTGAAATATTTGAAAGTGCCATTTCTAAAGCTCGAATTGTTTCTGAAGCTTCTAAATTGTTCCCTACATAATAACCAACTATTTTTTTGGAATAGGCATCGGTAATAAAGCTGATGTAGAGAAAACCATCTTTAATCCTCCAGTAAGTTATATCACATACCCATAATTGATTTGGAGAATTAGGCACAAAATCTCTAATATGATTTGGATATTTCTTGAATCTATGGAATGAATTGGTTGTGATTGTTTGTTTTTTTCTACGCTTAACTAAAAGATAATTAGCCGATAAAATGTCAAATAATCGGTCTCTTCCCATTTTAATTTGATGTTCTAACAGAAAGGGTTGAAGTAATTCATATAACTTTCTTCCTCCCATGTGTCGATGATTTTTTCTTATTCTTAATACTTCAGAAATCACTAATTCGTCTTCAAAAACAATTTGTTCTTCTTGCCAAAAGTGTTGATAATAAGATTGCCTGGTAACGCCAAGTAATCGGCATAATCTGCCTAAACTAACTTTGGGATAATTATGTTTCATCTCTTGAATCACTTGGTATTGGACTTTTTTACAATCTTTATTTTAAATTCCTGTTCGGCTATAGCTATCATTCTACGATAGGTTTCAGCTAAAAGCTGAGCCTCTTCAAGTTCTTTTTTTAATTGTAATAAAGAATCTTCCTCTCTGGATGTCAGTACTTTATTTTCTTTGTTTTCCATGCTAGGCAAAACTACTATACTGGGTTGAGAATAATCATATCCAAGGTCCTTTAACCAATAAGTAATTCGAGAATGACCAATACCATATTTATCTTCCACTTCTCTTCGTGTCAAAGTACCCGTTAAAAAATCATTACAAACGAATCTCTTAAATTCTTCCGAATATTTAGACTGCCATTTTGAGGAATGTTCTTTTAAATATCTTTCCATATTTTTACACTTCTGTGTAAACCTATTTCAGGACAAGACAAAGTATTTCCTTAGCTTAGTTGCGAGCATAAATAACGACAACGATTAGCGGAATGTCTCTGGTTCTTGCCTGCAACGATAAGTCATAAATAAAAAAACCGATGGCTCTGATATATCAACGCAACGATAGCACAGAAATGTTTTCTGTGCCGTCAAAGAGCATCGACAAAGCGGATAGAATTTTTAAACAGAAATAGGATGGCTCAGGAATTCAAACACACTAATACATTAAATACAGATGCTCTGGTAGAAAATAACCTGAAA
>CBFHBH010000349.1:0-2841 GCA_965653735.1 uncultured Flavobacterium sp.
CCGTTTTTCATTGCTAAAATCGATAATTCAGCGTGTGAATCGTGAGGTGTTGCTATATAAACAATATCGACTTTATCGTCTTCAAAAAGATCGTTGTAGGAGTCGTAAAATCTATTGCAATCATACTTTTTTGCAAACTCACTTGCTTTTTTGATATCCCTAGAAGCTACAGCATATAATTCCGCTTCCTCAATTAATTCTAAATCGGCAGCAAACTGATTGGCAATATTTCCTAAACCAATAATACCCCATCTTATTTTTTGATTTTTATTCATCTTGAATTATAATTATAGAAATGTTAAACAATCAAAGATAAATTAACCTAATTAAATAATAGGCATGTTTTTTATACACTATGTTCAATTTCTTACATATTATATTCAGTAAAAATGAAAAAAGGATGATTTTTTTTTAATTCAGGATTAATATTTTAAAACAAGGGGGTGTAAAATGAAAAATTAACAAAAATTAAACATTAGGTGCTATTTTTTACGGGGTGTATGTAATGATTTTATATTTTTATCAAAAATTTTAAAACTAAATAACGATGCGAAAAATTATTTTGAGTGTGATTCTTATCACAATTTTATTACTGTCCATTTTTTCTATTTCATTTGTTACTGAATCAAAAACATTGGGAGCTCATGTTGTCGAATTGAAAATGGACACGGGAGATACCGCATGGATGGTTGTTGCAACTGCTTTTGTATTATTGATGACACCAGGTTTAGGTTTCTTCTACGGAGGTATGGTTGGTAAGAAAAACGTAATTAGTACCATGCTGCAAAGCTTTATGGCAATGGTAATTGTTACTATTCTATGGGTTGTTATTGCTTTTGGATTATGTTTTGGTCCATCAATAGGCGGATTCATAGGAGATCCTACTTCAAATATATTCTTTCAGGGTGTTAGTGCCAATACGGCCTGGGAGTTAGCGCCAACAATTCCTTTTATCCTTTTTGCATTGTTTCAGGCAAAATTTGCAATTATTACTCCGGCTTTAATTACAGGAGCTTTTGCAGAACGTGTACGTTTCTGGGCTTACTTGTTATTTATGGTTTTATTCATATTATTGATTTACGCTCCATTATGTCACATGACTTGGCATCCTGACGGATTATTCTTCGGATGGGGAGTTTTAGATTTCGCCGGTGGAACAGTAGTACACATGAGTGCTGGATGGGCTGCATTAGCAGGAGCTATTTTCTTAGGAAAAAGAAAAGTACAAAAAGTTAACCCTGCGAGAATTACTTATGTATTATTAGGTACAGGTTTATTATGGTTCGGATGGTTTGGTTTCAATGCCGGTTCTGCTGTTGGAGCAGGAAGCCTTGCTGCTCAGGCTTTAGGAACTACAACTGTTGCAGCTGCGTCTGCGGCTATGGCTTGGGTTTTCCTTGATAAAATCTTAGGACACAAATTATCTGCTATGGGAGCATGTATAGGTGCTGTTGTAGGATTGGTAGCTATTACACCTGCTGCTGGTTTTGTATCTATTCCTCACGCTTTAGCAATTGGTATTATCGCTGCTGTAATTAGTAATATTGTTGTTAGCAAATTCCCTAAAGGAAAAATCGATGATGCTCTTGATGTTTTTGCTTGTCACGGTGTTGGTGGTATGGTAGGTATGTTGTTAACAGGGGTGTTTGCTTCTAAAGATGTGAATTCTATTGTTGGGGACAACCAGGGATTAATTTTTGGTGATGCTACTTTATTCTTAACACAATTAAAAGCATTAGTATTGGTTTCAGTATTTGCTTTTGTAAGTTCTTATGTTTTATTCTTTATCGTTAACAAAATTACTCCGCTAAGAGTTACTGAAGAAAAAGAAGAATTAGGATTAGACATCTCTCAACACGGAGAATTCTTATAAGAATCAATATTTCTTTGCCATATAAAAATGCCCTCTAATTTTACTTAGAGGGCATTTTGTTATTGAAATAATTTAGTCTCGTATTATTATAATTATTAGAAGCAGTATAAATTCGTTATTTAAGAACAATATTCCCGCTTTCAGCTTTATCTTGTTCCGTAAACTGCACAAGGATATTGCTTCTATCGGGGCTAGATTACAACAATCAGTTTTTCAACCCTTCTGTCAAAAAACAAAGGAGTTAAATAAAAAATTACTTAAAATTTGAAATCCCTTCTTTTAACCAGGTTAAATATTCCTCAACACCCACATAACTAATAGTAGGTTTTGGATCATTTAAATTTTTCCCTTCCAAATCTGTAATCACATACAAAGGCTGTGTATTTGTTTTGTATTTCGAAATCATAAACTCAGTCCATTTATCACCAATTGTTTCGATTTTTTCACCTGAAGCGGTTACAAATTGTTTATCTGCAGGCAATTCACGTTTATCATCAACATATAAAGAAATCAAAACCACATCATTTTTTAAGATTGGTAAAACTTTAGCGTCAGACCAGACATTGTTTTCCATCTTTCTGCAATTTACGCAGGCATGACCTGTAAAATCGAGCATGATAGGCTTATTTACAGATTTTGCATAAGCTAAACCATTTTCATAATCGTCAAAAACAACAATACTATGTGGTCCTAATTTTGCGCCCTTCGGCAATTCTTGCATGTTCGTATTTGAAACTCCTGAACCGCCTATTCCAAGTGGACTTTCGCTATATGTTGGTGGTGGCGGAAAAGCACTAATCAATTTCAAAGGGGCACCCCAAAGCCCGGGAATCAAATAAACTGTAAAAGCCAAACTAACCAGTCCTAAATACAACCTTCCAACAGAAATATGCTGTAAAGGGCTATCATGAGGTAATGTAATTTTTCCGAATAAATACAAAGCCAAAGCTCCAAAAATAGCAATCCAG
>CBFHBH010000350.1:0-2839 GCA_965653735.1 uncultured Flavobacterium sp.
GTTGTATATAAATTCATGATTAAATCTTTAAGAAGTTATCTCTCAAAATTAAGGAATTTTGCTGACGAGGATCATGATTAATATCAGCTTCAGAAGCAAAACTTAATTGAATTTAATATTTAAAACAATATCACTAAATTTGGGTACTATAAAAAAGCTATGAAAATATATCCTATAGAAGCCGGTAACTTCAAACTTGATGGTGGAGGCATGTTCGGTGTTGTACCAAAAACCATTTGGAATAAAACCAATCCAGCCGATTCCAATAACCTTATTGATATCGCAGCAAGATGCATGCTAATCGAAGATGGGAATCGATTAATTTTAATCGATACCGGAATGGGCAACAAACAATCTGATAAATTTTTTGGCTATTATTCACTTTGGGGTGATTTTTCCCTAGATAAATCATTAGCAAAATACGGCTTTCATCGCGATGATGTGACTGATGTTTTTATGACGCATTTACATTTCGACCATTGTGGCGGAAGTGTTAATTGGAATAAAGACAAAACTGGCTACGAAGTAGCTTTTAAAAATGCAACTTTTTGGAGTAATGACAACCATTGGGAGTGGGCTACAAAACCTAATGCTCGTGAGAAAGCATCTTTCCTTTCAGAAAATATTTTACCAATGCAGGAAAGCGGCCAACTAAAATTCATTGACCGCCCTGATTCAGATTTTGGATTTTCAAAAGAATTAGAATTCGATATTTATTATGTAGATGGTCATACTGAAAAACAAATGATTCCACATATAAACTACAATGGGAAAACAATTGTTTTTTGTGCCGATTTATTAGCCACTGCAGGACACATTCCAATTCCTTATGTTATGGGATATGATACACGTCCTTTATTAACTTTACCAGAAAAAACGAAATTTTTAACAACCGCTGCCGAAAAAAACCATTATTTATGGTTAGAGCACGACGCACACAATCAAATTATTACTGTAGAACAAACCGAAAAAGGAGTTCGTTTAAAAGATGTATTCCGCTGTGAGGATATATTAATCTAATGTTAAAAAATATCGTATTATTACTTAAATTTAGACTTTTATAAAATATTTAATTCATATTATGAAAAATACAAGACCTTTTTACCTGTCAAGCATTTTAGCCCTAGCACTTGCTAGTTGCGGGGGAACTCAAAAAATGGTAACAGTAGATGCTGCCAAAGTAGATCAAATGCCTCTTAAAACAACTAAACTTACTGACAAACAGCTACAAAGATGGAGTCATTTAGATTTAGCGAAAGATACTGTTCCTGGTATGAGTGTTGATAAAGCTTATGCAGAATTATTAAAAGGCAAAAAAGTTAATAAAATAATTGTTGCCGTTGTAGATTCAGGAATCGACATTGAGCATGAAGATTTAAAAGCAAACATCTGGACCAATCCAAAAGAAATTGCTGGAAATAAAAAAGATGATGACAACAATGGTTACGTAGATGATTTACACGGATGGAATTTCTTAGGTGATTCAGACAATGAGCAATTAGAACTTACAAGAATTGTAAAGAAAGGAAATGATGGTTCTGTGCAATACGAAAATGCATTAGCCGAATTAACTAAGAAAAAAGCAGAACTAGACCCACAAAAGCAACAGTTAGACATGATTTTAGCAGCCGATGCTGCTGTTACAAAACAATTAGGAAAATCTAATTATACTCTTGCAGAAGTAAAAGCAATTAAAGCTACAGACCAAGGAATGATGCAATCACAAGCTATCATTTCACAAGTATTAGCACAATTCCCTGACAAAAAGGCTTTTGACAATGAAATGAAAGAATACAAAGAGTATGTTTATGATCAATTAAACTACAATTTAAATGTTGAATTTGATGGTAGAAAATTAGTTGGTGATAATCCTAACGACATCAATGATAAAAAATACGGAAACGCAAACGTAATTGGTCCTAAAAAAGAAAGCGGAAAACACGGAACTCACGTTGCTGGAATCATTGCTCAAGTTCGTGGTAACAACAAAGGTGGGGATGGTGTAGCTTCAGATGTAGTTAAAATCATGGC
Source organism: uncultured Flavobacterium sp. (assembly GCA_965653735.1). GTDB lineage: Bacteria > Bacteroidota > Bacteroidia > Flavobacteriales > Flavobacteriaceae > Flavobacterium. Next base: position 2,032 of record CBFHBH010000350.1, read on the forward strand.
TTGTCGTGCGGTTCCAAATGGGGATGAGTATGATAAAGATATCGCTTTAGCAATTCGTTACGCAGTAGATAATGGTGCTAAAGTAATTAACGGAAGTTTTGGAAAAAGCTTCTCACCTAACAAACAGTGGGTTTACGATGCGATAAAATATGCAGAATCTAAAGATGTATTATTTGTTCACGCTGCTGGTAACGATGCAGAAGATATTGATGTAGAAAACAACTTCCCTAACGATGCAGAGCCAAAAGGTGCAGAATTTGCAGATAACGTTCTAACAATTGGAGCATTAAACTACGAATATGGTTCTGGTTTAATGGCTAATTTCTCAAACTACGGAAAAGAAAATGTAGACATTTTTGCACCGGGTGTTAAAATTTATGCTACTACTCCTAACAATACTTACGAGTATTTACAAGGAACATCTATGGCTTCACCTAACGTAGCGGGTGTTGCGGCACTTATCAGAGCTTATTATCCATCTCTTACAGCTTCTCAAGTAAAACATATTATTATGGATTCTGGGACGCCACTAAACAATACAATAATATTGGCTGGTGAAAGTGGAGGACAAACAACATTAAGTAAAATATCAAAAACCGGAAAAATTGTTAATGCGTACAACGCATTAATTTTAGCCGAAAAAACGGTTAAAAAATAAATTAATTTGGGCACATCCTACGCCTTATGGCGTGGGTCGGGCTGTCCACAGTACATGGTACTTTGCTTCCATCCCTTGTGCGAAAGCACATTTTTTATTTAAAAATATCACGAAATGAAAAAAATCTTTTTACTCCTTTTTCCATCGCTA
>CBFHBH010000351.1:0-2837 GCA_965653735.1 uncultured Flavobacterium sp.
ATTTATCTGCAAGCGGTAGAAGAATTTTCATCTAATTTTTTTCTTCCGAAAGGATAACAAATTTATAAAATCCATATTGGGCGAAACAATATAAAGCCATTGATATGGGTTGAAAAATGGTAACAGAAAGATAAAAAAGCTTTATAACGAGTAGTATTTGATTTACTGTAAAAAGTAAAGTACTTATTAAGAGCCAATAATTTTTTCTGTTATCATTTATCATATAAGAGCCAACCGATAATCCTCCCAGACAGCTCATAAAAACAGCTTGGACTATATAAATTAGCAACCCATCTCCTAGTTCATCTATAGTCAAACATGTCAAATAAAAATATATAAAAACAAAAGGCAGACTTCCTATAATTACTGGAAAATACCTTTTAATTTTTATAGTTTTCATAATCAGATATAATGTTACTATCCTAAAAACCAAAAAAGACGTTGCTCCTAAAATAATAAAATCAAACTCTTCATTAAAGATAAAAAGCATATTTGCAATAAATGCAAAGAATAAACCAATTAAATAATAAACATTTTTAACAGATGATGTACTCCAATAAAGTATCATCAAGATAGGCATTAGCAGTGACTTAAAAAGAATGATAAAGTTCCTATATTCAAAATATTCTGCAATTGTCTCAGACAATGATACCAAAAAGAATAGGATTATCAAGATATTTGTCTCTGAAGAGATTTTACTTTGGTTATTTATCCCTTTATTAGTCATCATTCTCAGTTAATACATTATTTGTTGTTATATATCTCACCATATAGTAATATGAAACAAATTGTCCTGTAACGTTCAAAGAAATAAAAGCATCTATTTTTAAATAAAAATTATAAATGGCAAAAAAAACATCTGAAACTATAAAACAAATACACATTAATAAAGCATAATAACTTTTTAGAGATGGTTTATTAAGATGATTATAGCAAATTAAAGCAGACAATGAGCTCAGAATAACTCCGTAAACCACAAAAACATTAAATGTCAAACTATCCAATCCTTTCATCAAATCTAAAATAACATACAAGACAAAAAGAAAAAATGCTGATAAGCCAACAAGAGTTATAATTTTTTGATCTGCAATGTTCTTAAACCCTAAATCTTCTACAATAAAATATGTGAAAATTGAATACATACAAATATTCAAAAGCGAAATTGGAAGTGTTCCATTTGGTAAGTCAATCAACACCAACATATCCGCAACAAAACTGCAAAAAATTGCTATAGAAAAAAGTAAGTTTATTTCTCCTTTAGTCTTATTAACATAATAAAAATAAATAGAAGGTACAATCATTGGTTTAGCTATCAACTCTAATGTTTCTACATCAAAAGTTACCCCTACAATTGAAAGAATTGTGGCAATAAAGTACAAAACCAAAGAAGGCGATCTAAACTTCATCTACAATTGTAAAAAAATTACTTTTTGTTTTTCTATATATGTTCCTCTTGAGAAAATAAGCTACAATAAAAAAATATGATATTATTTGAAATGTAAACTCGATATAATTTAAGGCATCAACCTTAAAAATCATATTAGTAATTACAAAAATCACATCGGCAATCAACGCAAATAGAGCTGCAATAAGTATATTAAAAGCAAAGTCAAAATCTGTTTCCAAATACAAATACAAACTGAGTGAAACATATAATGCCAATATGATTCCGTAAGCAATGACAGGTAAAATAAAATCAGGATTAGTTTGTATAAAAGACTGAACTAGGTAATACATTGCAAACATTAATCCTGAGAAAGTCCCCAAAGTAATTCCAAGAATTAACTTATTAAGTCTTAATTCAAAAACATCTTCAATAACCACTTTTAAAAGTAAAATATATGGCAGAAAATCTAATGCCATTATATATAATGTGGCCTCGTCTATTTCCAAAAGTGTTATAACATCTGAAATAAAATAAATTGACAAAATAGCCAATAAATCTTTACTAATCTTTGATTTATTCAGCGTAATATAATGAATGAATAGTGCTGGAATAATTGATGGTTTTGTAAACAACATTAACCATTCATTATCAAATATTATGGCAATTACCGCCAGGATACTAGCTACAATATAAAAGTATATTGGAATGTTTTTAGTTATCATTTATCAGTGCTTCAAAATCGGTTTCAGAAATTATTGCTATTCCTAATTGATTTGCTTTTTCAAGTTTAGCTGGTCCCATATTTTCTCCTGCTACCACATAGTTTGTTTTTGCAGATATAGAACTACCAACTTTTCCTCCATTATCCTCGATTGCTTTCTTAAGTTCGTCTCTCGAAAATTTTTCAAACACCCCTGATACCACAAATATTTTACCTGATAATTTATCAGAAACGCTGGTGTTTTCTTCCTCTATTAATTCAAGTTGAACCCCATAATTTTTAAGTCTTTCAATAATAATTCTATTTTCATCATTTTGAAAAAATTCAATAACGCTTTGAGCAATCTTTTCTCCAATTTCATCAACGGTAATTAAATTTTCCAATGAAGCAGAAGCAATAGCTTCAATACTTTTATAATGTTTAGCCAATTTCTTTGCAACTGTCTCACCAACGTATCGTATTCCTAACGCATATAAAACTCTATCAAATTTAATTTCTTTCGATTTTTCAATTCCATTAATTATCAGCCGATTTATCTGCCATTCTTTCTAGAACAACTACTTGTTCTTTTTTAAGTTCATATAAATCAGCATAATTAGTCACTAAACCATTATTAAACAACAAAGCTACTGTTTCCCCTCCTAAACCTTCTATATCCATTGCTTTACGCGTAATGTAATGCTGAATTCGTCCAACAATTTGTGGAGGGCATCCGTAAAAGTTAGGACA
>CBFHBH010000352.1:0-2830 GCA_965653735.1 uncultured Flavobacterium sp.
GAGTAAAGCGGAAACCGTAATTAGCTGCTTCTTGAGATGCGCCCATCAATAATAGAATATCTTTTGCGTAAATAACTCCAAAAAGACTAATTATAGTATTGATAGCAAAAGCAATTACGATGGCTTGCATACCTGCTTTTGATGCAGCTTCTGGATTTTTTTCTCCAATTCTTCGAGCAACCACCGCTGTTGCGGCCATACTTATTCCTATGGCTAATGAATATATTATTGTAATTACAGATTCGGTCAAGCCAACTGTTTGTATGGCATAGCTACTATTTTCAAGGTGACCTACAAAATATAAGTCAACCAATGCAAAAACAGACTCCATCATCATTTCTAAAACCATGGGAATGGCTAATAAGATGACTCCTTTTTTGATGCTACCAGTTGTAAAATCGAATGTGTCGTCGCCTTTGATGGCTGTTTTAAGAGTTGAAAACACCCTTGATATTGTTGATTGTTTTATTTCTGTCATGATTAATATAGGTAATAATTGATACTTCCAAATAGGGTTATTTGGTTGAGAAACATGAGGTCTAAATTATCTCCTGATAATTATAGACTAGACAAAAACAATCATAGACATTCTGTTAAAAAAATGAGTAACAAATATAAATCCTTTTTGGATAAATTATTACATCATTAATTTTTTTGTTACTCTACTACTAGCGATGTAAGAAGCCAAGAAACCTAAAACAAAAATTGTAAGAAATACAATAAATACATTTGTAAAATTGAAGATAACAGGATAGGGAAGAGATTCTGTTATCATTACAACTTTAAAATGTTGTTGAATAAAAACTATAATGATTCCAAGAATTATTCCTATTAATCCTCCTACAACGGTTAAAAGTGTGCCTTGAAGTAAGAAAACATTTTGAATTTCTTTTATGTTCATTCCAACGCTAAATAAAGTTTTTAGGTTGCTTTGTTTGTCAAGTATCATCATGATAATTGCTCCTGCAAGGGTGAATAATGTCATGATAATGACTAAAGTAAAGATTAAGTAGATGGCTGCATTTTCAGTGTTTAGCATTTTATGTAAACTATCGTTCAACTGGGCTCTGTTTTTGATAGTTACATCATCTTCTCCATAGATTTTTATAAGACGATCTACTATTTTTTTTTCATTCGCTAGAGAATCTAAATGTATCTCAACTGCAGTGACTTGGTTTTTTTTGTATTCTAAGAGCTCTTGTGTTAGTTGTAAATCAGCAAAAACATATTTGGAATCTAATTCGTCGTTTATTGCATATATTCCTACTGGGATAAGATTTGATTTGTTGAAGGCGCTTTCGGCACTTGTAATCGCTCCTTTGCCGGGACGAGGGACATAAATTTCAAAAGCGTTATTCATATCGAATAATCCCATAGATAACTTTTGAGAAATTCCGTTGCCAACAACTACTTGAGGAGTTTTTGGTGCAAGCCATTGTCCTTGGTACAAAGTTTTTTGAATGTTATTTACCAAGTTGTATTGATTGTCTACTCCTTTTATAAAGGCTACTTGTTCTTTTCCTTTGTATAGGAATAGTACTTTTTCTTCTATAATTTGACTATAGAACTTAATTCCTCTTGTTGCTTTTGTTTTTAATCTTTGTTCTTCAGTAATATTTAATGTTTTACCATATTTAGGTATGATTTTTAAATCTGGATCAAAATCATTACTAAACGATAAGCTAAAATCTTTCAAGCCGCTAAAGACAGAAAGCACAACAAATAAGCACATAGCTCCAACAACAATACCTGACGAAGCAATACGAGTAATAATGTTTATGGCATTATTTTTACTCGACGTTCGTAAGTAACGTTTAGCTATGTAGAAGGAGAAGCTCAAATTAAGATTTTTTTCTTTTTTCTAATAAATCAGGGTTTTCTATTGGATTTTCTTTTCCTGATAAAGCATTGTCAATTTTTTCTATATAATCTAAGCTGTCATCAATATAAAAAATGAGATTAGGGACTTTTCTTAATTGTTGTTTTACTCTTTGTGCCAAATCATGTTTAATTAATGGCGTATTTGATTTTACAGCTTCAAGAAGCTCTTGTGCTTTATCTTGAGGGAAGATACTCAAAAAAACCTTTGCAATAGATAAATCTGTGGTAACACTTACTTTTGAAACAGAAATTACAAGATTGGTAATTCCGTTTTTACGTACTTCACCTTGTAAAATATCCACTAAATCCTTTTGTAAAACACTTCCTATTTTTTTCTGTCTATTTGTTTCCATACGACAAAAGTACAATTTTTTACTTTGATAGAGGTAAAGCAACTAAGTTACAAAGTTTTTATATTTGTTTAAAATTAGAATAATGAGAAAAATAGAACATATAGGAATAGCAGTTAAAAACTTAAAAGAATCTAATTTGCTTTTTGAAAAACTGTTTGGGGCACCAGCATATAAGGAAGAAGAAGTAGGATCAGAAGGAGTAAAGACTTCTTTTTTTATGAATGGTCCAAATAAGATAGAATTGTTGGAAGCTACAAGTGCTGAGAGTCCAATAGCAAAGTTTATTGAAAAGAAAGGAGAAGGAATTCATCATATTGCTTTTGATGTAGAAAATATTTACGAAGAAGTTGAAAGATTGAAAGGAGAAGGATTTGTAATTTTGAATGAAATTCCTAAAAAAGGAGCTGATAATAAACTAGTTGTTTTTTTACATCCAAAAACTACTAATGGAGTCTTGATAGAATTGTGTCAAGAAATAGCAGATTAATTTTGCAGAACCCAAAAAATGTACTAATATTGCAACCTCAAATAAGGATTTACTTATTTTTGAATGTTGAAAAATTTTCTTTTTCCTCATATAGCTTTAACAAAAAAAC
>CBFHBH010000353.1:0-2830 GCA_965653735.1 uncultured Flavobacterium sp.
TCTCTTCACCTTATCACCTAGCTTTATAATCCACTCACATAACTCAGGCATCATACTGTCATTGATCCTTCTATTTTCATTATTATTACTATCAATAATGATATTACCTCCTGTTTGATTAAAGAAACTTCCTGTTTTGTGTGTAACAAAACCGTTTACTTTTAAATTTCCAGCAGTCATGGTATGTGTACCATAATTATAGAATGCCGAATTATTATTTGTACAACCAACAGTCATAGTTGTTACACCTGCATTGTTTGTCAAAGTACCACCTTTAGAAATAATGACACCAGCTGCATTCGCAGTTGTAGTTACTGTAACATTGTGTCCGCTTGCAATAGTAACCACATTACCACAAGCTGGAACTACACCACCAACCCAAGTTGAAGGAGTATTCCAGTCACCTGAAGCAGCTGATGTAATTCCAGTAGATGTATTTAAAACTGACAAATCATTAACTCCAACATAAATAGGAGCAGCTGTTAAACTTGTGAAAGGCAAAGCTTTTCTAAAAGCAAAAGGTTGTGCAGTTCCATCTTGATGAGTACCAGTTAAAGCTGTTGATGCATTCATTAATCTTGAAGAACCATCAATTGCTTCAAAGGCTCCATTAGCATAAACTCCTACTCTATTTGTTGGTGTTCCTGCATTTGGCACATAAATTAATGCAGGTCCCGCAGGGATAGCATTACTATCTGGTGTTGAAAAAGTCCAGTTTCCGTTGTATCTTTTGTTGATTGTATAACTTCCATCAGTAACAGAAAGACTTCCACTTACTGTAGTCGCATCAGTATATGTTACCGCGACTTCTCCAGCTGTAGCTGGATTAGCATCAGGTAATAAATATAAAGACCTGTCTAAACCTGTATTACTAACAAAAGGATACCAGAAAGGTTTAGCATTATTATCAGTACCAGGATATTCTGTTCCTGTTTGCACATCTTTGGTATTTGCAGATGACATCCATCTTGAAATCATACCGCTGGTAAATCCGTTACCTGGAGGAATAACAACATTACTTGAAAGTATAGAACCGAAGTTTCCAAGTACCAATCGATTCCCTGAAGTTACATTAACTCTTCCATTTGTTAAGAATATACCTCCGTTAATTCTAACTCCATTTACATTCCATATAACATTAGGAGTCGAAGTAGATGTATTGGTAACTTCGAACTGATTTAAAACACCAGCTCTATTTCCAAAAGCATTTGTTCCAGGAGCAGAACCACCCATAAATCCGGCAGGATCAACTGTAATAGTTTGTAACAAAGATCCATTAAGTGTTAATCTTCCTTGAAAAGTTCCTGTAGAACCAAAACTGCTGTCAAATCTTGCTCCAGGTCCTACATCTAAATTATGACCCAATTTTAAGTATTTTCCGTTTGTACCATCATGGTTATTAAATCTTGCACCACTGGCAGCTAAATTCATATCGTTATTTACGATGAACTCATCAATAGTTGTGCTAATAGCATATTGAACTAATGTATTAATTCCTGCAAGAATTAAATCTTCACAGCCAGAATATCTAGAATCAATCATTACTACTTCATTATCATTATCTAATACAACAGTATCAACTGGTGTTGGAACAGTACCTCCATCCCAAGTTGTTGTTTGTGACCAAAGTCCAGAATGAGAACATGTAATTTCTTGAGGTATTCTTGAAGTAAGTGAAATATTATCTATAGCTGCCGGAGGAAGTGTTCCTGCTGATGTATTGTTTGTCCATACGAAAATCAATCTAAAAGTTGTACCTGCAAAAGATTTAGGAATAAACGCTGTTGTTTTAGTAGTTGCTATCTGAGGATTAGAGTTGAAAGAAATCAACGTAGCACCAGAGCTGCCCAAACTTGCCATCCTCCTCCTGAACTTGGAGCAGATTTTACGTCAAAAGTCAATGTCATTGCTTTTTCTGCAGATGGTACTGTAATGTCTTTATAAAAATAAATAGTTCTATTTCCTGAGTAACCTCCGTACGAATTTGTAATTCCATTGTCATTAGTTACATAGGCAGCATTTCCAGAAATTGAAGCTGAAGTGGCTGCAAATGTCATTGTTTGAGCTACTGCAAGTGCACTTCCATTAATTGATGCTTTAGATAAACCTAATGTTGTACCATTTATACTCGCAACATATGTATTAACATCAATGAATCCCGCAACTGGAGCAATTTCCATACCAACAGAAATATTAGGATTTGCTGCAGCCAAAGTAACAGAATATGTATTAGCAGCAATTGAAGCTGTTGTCAACTGATTTGTCCCAACACTAATACCCCCAGTGAATTTTCCAAAACCCAATGTGATACCAGATCCACTAGCCGTAGCATTTTGGGACAAAGTCAACGTTGTTCCTGAAACACTTTGTACAAAAGTGTTAACTGGAATATTGGCTCCATAAACCATTTGTCCTTGAACAATGTTTGGATTAGTGGCTGTTAAAACAACTGTTGCAGATGAAGCTGTAGTTGCTCCTACTGATGTTGTTCCTGAAGCAGCACCTCCTACGGTCCATTTTATAGGGCCAGTACCTTCATTAGCAACGGTCCATCCGTTTGCTGCAAATGTATTTCCTAAATTAAATCCACCATCGGTTGCTGGATTAATTAATGTAGTTTGAGAAAACAAATTACCAGGAAAACAAAAAAGTGATAAAATAAGAAACAGACTATTTAGTAGTTTGTTTCTTTCGTTAAAAACAAAGTAATTAATGACTTTGTTTAGTAGTAGTTTTTTGTGCATAATCATACTTTTTTCGGTTAGCAGTTGAAAGCATAAAAATAGACGCACAATACATACATATATAGGTAATACCTTTGTGTTTTACT
>CBFHBH010000354.1:0-2828 GCA_965653735.1 uncultured Flavobacterium sp.
AGTTAAAGAATAGATGTAAGCATTGCTATTTGCAGTAAAATCACCACCATCTGCAATATAAATATTATCATTATTTACAGCAAAACCATACATTTTACCATAAGGAGATGTAGAAGAATAGGTTAAAATAGGAGTAGTTGAAGCTGCAGAAGCCGTTATATCCATTGCATAAACTGATGTATCAACTGTGTAATAAATTTTGTTGTTATAAATATCCAAGTTTTTGGCATCATCCAATGCATCAGGAAACACAACATTACTCAATGTCCCATCAGATAATTTCACTTTAACAATTTCGCTTGGTCCTCCAAAAGGGCTTCTTAGCACATATAAAATTCCGTTATGTACTTCCATTGTATCTGCATCAGAACCTACAGCTATAGGAGTTTCTAAAGTATTTGTTGTAGGATTTACCACTAAAACATTAGTATTATTGTAAGGTTCAGTAATGTATAATTTCCCATTTTCTAACACGATTCTATTTGCTGTTGCATTTAATGGAATTGTAGTTTCTACTGTATTCGTAGAAAGATTAATAACCGCCACATAATCATCTGTGTTTCCAGTAGTCGGATTCGCATAAGAATAAGTGTTAGCATTTGTAACGTAAGCCTTACCGTCTTTAACTACACCATATCGAGGCGCTACAAGGCCCGTCTCTATTTTAGCAACTAATTTGAAAGTGACTCTATTCACTACAGTAATTTTATTTGACCCACCTGCAATAATGTAGGCATAATCCCCATTAAAAAATATAGATTGAACATATTTTCCAAACAAATCTCCTGGATTTACAGTTCCATAAACATCTTGTGTAAAGCTACCTAAATCATTACTTATAAAAGATACAGAACCTTGCCCCGAACCTCCTTCATTTAAGATAAAAACACCATTAGTATAGACTTTTGAATCATCTGGAGCATTATCATCATTATCACTACACGAAACGAATGCAAACATACTCGTTAGAGCAACTAAAAACATTTTATTGAACTTCATTTTACTAGAATTTAAGTGTTATATATAGATTAAAATTTCTACCTGGAAAGGGTCTATCTTCCAAGCTTTGGTATTTTTCATTAAACAAATTCAGAACCTGAAAACCTAATTTAGAAGAATTAAAAAACTCAAAATCATAGTCGATTCCGGCATTTGATACTTGATATGCTTTTATGATTTGCTTTGGATCATTATCTGATCTGGTGTATACAAATCCATTATATAAATATTGATAATTGGCAGAAAACTTTCGGTAAGAATAAGCAATCGCTCCAGTCATTTTATGAAAAGGAACGAAGAAAAGTTGCTTTTTAGTTTCTTGATTTTCTGAAATGGTATAAGCATAAGTAGCTTTTATTCTAAAATTATGCTTCCCAAAATTGTTTGCCCATCCCAACAAGGTTTCTGCTCCATAAGTATTTACCCTATCAGTATTTTGTGGAGACCAGCCTCCTGACACATTTCCAGGAGTCCAATTAATCATATCCTTTATTTTAATAAAATAAAATGTTTGAGACAAGGTTATTTTTTTATATGAAAATACATTTCCAAGCTCAGCTTCATAAGCACTTTCGGGTTTCAAATTTGGATTTCCGTAATCTGAAGTTCCTATCCAGTATAAATCGTTAAAAGTTGGGATTCTATAGTTTTTAGAAAAATTGGCCTTTAGAGTATAAAAATTACTAAAAGTGTATGAACTCCCTAACGAAAACAATAATGGACTTTGGTAATTATTGGTAACCTCTTTTCTAACACCAAACTCATTTTGCCATTTGTTGTTAATATCAAGTTTTGCCATTAATGCCCCAGAACCAATTTCTCTAACATTACTGCCAAAACTAGTTCCAAATCCTTTAGTTCTATTATAATCTAATGTACTATAAACCTTTAGAAAATCAACCAATTTATAGCTTAAGTTTAATTTGGTAATCACACATTCTGATTTACCGAAACTAAAATAATTGCTATTTATATCTCCAAAGTATTTGTAATTTTCAAAAATGTAAGCTGATTTAAAATTGGCAGAAAACTTATTGTAATCTCCCACATATTCAATAAGATTTCGACTAAAACTATTGACATATTTTGTTTTTGAATCAGATTCAGAAATCAAAGAAAGATGCCTATCGGTATCCGAACTCTGAGTATAGAATTTTAGAATAGTATGTTCGTTTATTTTGTAACCAAAATTGGCATTTAGGCTTGTATTAAAATATTCACCATTTAAATTTTTTCTTTGAATTCCTTTCCATGTGTACAATCCAACATAAGGGTAGTCATTTTTAGAAGCATTATACGAAAATCCAATTTGTGCGTTCCACTTTTCATTGGAAACATTCATTTTATAATTCGTCCCAAATGTATTGAAGCTACCATAAGCGATTCTAAAATCATTAACAAACTGTTTTTTAAAAATCAAATCATTATTCAAATGTACTGTACCACCTATAGCACCACTACCGTACAATACACTTCCCCCACCAGCTTTTACATCAATAGAATTAAAATCATTAGGGGTAATGGTATTAAAATCTGTATTTCCATTAAGTTGTGAATTAATATTAATTCCGTTCCAAACAACAGCGGTTTGTGATGCCGTTGTTCCTCTGAAAGAAACAGTAGACAACATCCCTCTACCGTATTCTTTAAAATAGATTACACTATTGTAATTTAATAAATTTGAAAGTGATGATTGATTTTTATTGATTATAGAATCATTAATAACCAAAATGGATTGCGATTGATTATTGTTTTTCAAATAAACATCAGAAACGACAACTTCTTTAATCTGATGAATAGTATCACTCTGTGCAGAAATACATTGGCAC
>CBFHBH010000355.1:0-2808 GCA_965653735.1 uncultured Flavobacterium sp.
AAATAGGAGCTGCAATTTTTAGTATCATTCCTATTTTGTCTGAACTTACTCCTGTACTTTGACTTATAGAATTTTCAACATTAGCTTGATTATCCCCTAAAACATGGCCTAAAATTTTTCCACCGTCTTCAGTATCAACACCACCATTTCCTATCAATCCGCCAAGATTATCTAACAAACCACCATCATGTTTTCCTCCTAAAAGTGCTCCTAATAGACCACCAGCTCCTTGTTCAGTAGAAGCATTATTTTGCATAGCATTAAGTAGAGTAGGTAAAGCCGAGTTCAAAACAGATGAAGTTTCTCCTTCAGTAGTTCCTGCTTGTTGTCCTACACTTGAAATAATTTGTTTGCCTAAATCGCTATTTAGTAAGTCTATTAATCCTGACATAATTCCTTAGTTCAAATTATAGCGGTTTCTAAAATTTTAGATTTCGTGTTTTAATAATGTTATAATTTGGTCTGCTAATTCTGATCCAATTCTATCCTGAGCTTCAACTGTAGCTGCCCCAATATGAGGTGTTAAAGATATTTGTGGATGCATTAAAATTTGTACTGCAGGCGTTGGTTCATCCTGAAAAACATCAAGTCCTGCAAAAGCTACTTTTTTGCTGTCCAAAGCTTCAACCAAATCCACTTCATTAATAATGCCGCCACGTGAACAGTTTATGATTCCTACACCCTCTTTCATAATATCGAATTCTTTCTTAGATATCAAATAACCGTCTTGTGAAGGAACATGAAGCGTTATAAAATCAGAATGTTTTAATAATTCTTCAACTGGTTCAGTAGCTATTTCCAGATCTATAAATTGATTGTTGTAAAATTCAACTCTAATTTGTGCTTTACCTACAAAACTGTCGGAAGCAATTACTTTCATACCCAATCCCAGCGCCATTTTGGCAACAGCTTGACCAATACGCCCAAAACCGATGATACCAATTGTTTTTCCTCTAAGTTCTATTCCGTTAGCATAGGCTTTCTTTAATCCATCAAAATTACTGTCACCTTCTAGCGGCATATTTCTGTTAGAATCATGTAAAAAACGAACACCACTAAACAAATGAGCAAAAACCAGTTCAGCCACAGAATTTGATGAAGAAGCTGGTGTGTTGATTACCTGAATATCTTCTGAAATGGCATAATCAACATCAATATTGTCCATTCCAACACCGCCACGACCAATAATTTTTAAGGAAGGACACGCGTCGATAATGTCTTTACGTACTTTGGTTGCGCTACGCACTAATAATACTGCAACTTGGTGTGTGTTTATATAATTGGCTACCTGTTCCTGAGCCACTTTTGTAGTAATTACTTCAAATCCGGCGTTTTCCAAATGTGCAATCCCGCTTTTTGAAATCCCGTCGTTTGCTAAAATTTTCATTGTGTTTATTTTATTTAGGAGCTAGTCCCGCTATTCGTTGTATCTTTTTTGTTGTCTTCGAGAGCCTCAGACAACAAAAAAGGATGTCACTTCTATCGGGGCTAATTATATTTTATTTTCCAAATCTTTCATTACGTCAACCAGAACCTGAACGCTTTCAAGCATTAAGGCATTGTACATTGAAGCACGATAACCACCTACCGAACGGTGACCTGTTAATCCCGATATTCCAGAAGCTTTCCAAAGTTTGTCAAAAGTTTCAGTATGGCTTTCATCATTCAGTACAAAAGTAGCGTTCATAAAACTTCTGTCTTCAACAGCAGCAGTTCCTTTGAATAACGGATTTCGGTCAATCTCGGTATACAGTAAATTGGCTTTCGCTTCATTCATTTTTTCAATGGCTTTGATTCCGCCCTGCCTTTTTAACCATTCTAATGTTAGTAAAGAAGCATAAATAGGAAATACTGGGGGTGTATTGTACATACTTTCTTTGGCAATATGTTGTTGGTAATCTAACATTGAAGGAATATATCTTCCAGTTTTACCTAAAATTTCTTCTTTAACCACTACTAAAGTAGCTCCTGCGGGACCCATATTTTTTTGTGCCCCTGCATAAATCAAATCAAATTTGGAAAAATCCAATGATCTTGAAAAAATATCCGAACTCATATCAAATACAATTGGGATATTCAATTCTGGGAATGATTTCATCTGCGTTCCAAAAATTGTATTGTTACTGGTACAGTGGAAAAAATTCGCATCAGTAGGAACTTCATAATTTTTAGGAATATGTGTGTAATTGTCAGCCTTTGAGGATGCTACGACAATAGTCTCTCCAAAATGTTTTGCTTCTTTAATTGCTCCGCTTGCCCAAGTTCCTGTGTCAAGATAAGCTGCTTTACCATTTTCCTTCATTAAGTTGTAGGGAACCATCAGGAATTCTAGGCTAGCACCTCCATGTAAAAATAACGCTTGGTAACCTTTACCTTCTAATCCAAGAAGTTCTAGAACTAGAGCACGTGCTTCTTCCATCACCGAGACAAATTCCTTACTGCGATGTGAAATTTCAAGGATGGACAAATCCATTCCGTTAAAATTTAGAATAGCTTTTGCAGACTGCTCAAAAACTTCCTGCGGTAAAATACATGGTCCGGCGCTGTAATTGTGTTTTTTCATTGTTTTGTATGTGTTGTTTATCGGATTTTTTAAAATCATCACAAATTTCGTGAAATAGATAACAAAAAAGCCTAATTGTTGTTAACATTAGGCTTTAGTTTATTAACGAAAACGTTTTCGTGCTTTATAATTGTAACAAAAAGTCTAATGTGTCAACGTTATCTGCATAATCCCACAGTTTTGGTTTTTGTGTTTGTCCAAACGGAATACTATTGGAAACTAAATTATTAGACACAACACACTGA
>CBFHBH010000356.1:0-2803 GCA_965653735.1 uncultured Flavobacterium sp.
CATGAGTTCCTTTTTTATTTTGTATCTTCCAGCCAATTTCTAAAATCATAGAAATTTTGTGGAGCTACGCCATGTCCTACAGGATATTCTTTATAAATATTTTGTATGTGTAAACTATCTAAAACTGGTTTTGCTTTACGTGACCATTCAACAGGAACTACCTGATCCACATTTCCGTGCGATGCAAATATTTTCAAATTCGAAAAGTCATTATTTTTAAAACCTTCCTTTGCAATATCATCATTAAAATACCCACTCATAGCAACAACACGTTGTACTTTTTCTGGGTAAGATAAAGCAATAGCATAGCTTAAAATGCAACCTTGACTGAAACCAATTAATGTAACTTTTTTTGAATCTATTGCGTAATTAGCTATTAATTCATCAAGGAAAGTAGCAATCAAATCACGAGATGTTCTAGCTTGATCTAAATCAGAAAATTTTTTCTCATCTGCATCAAAATTTATTGCATACCAAGCATAGGCGTTATACATTAAGTCATAAGGAGCACGTGCAGAAATGACATAATATTCGTCTGGTAATTCTGAGGCAAAAGAAAATAAATCTTCTTCATTACTTCCATAGCCATGAAGCAATAAAAGAAGCGGATTTTTATCAAGTTTTACTTTAGGTTCTCTAACTAAGTGATGTAATGAAAATTGCATTAATTTAAATTTTGAAATATTTTTTGATACCACTCACCAACTAATGGTACTATTTTTTGTTCACCTTGAATTGCTCCTAAGAAGCCATATAACCAAAGTACAAATATGAAAGTCCAATATGCACTTGATATTAACCAGCTGTCAAAGTAACCAATGAAATAACCAAGAGCAAAGTAAGTTAAATTGATTCCCAATGCTTGACGAATGTGGAATGAAGCAAATGGATTTTTCTTTTCATTGTTTATAAAAAAAGCAATCACAGTACCTATTATTGTAATGTAACTGATTATAGCAGCATTTTTACCTTCTTCAATTGTGTGCATGATTAATTGTTTAAAGTTAGACTTCCTTGATTGTAAATTCCGTATACTTTACCTTTTAATGTACTTCCTAAAAAAGCTGAATTTTTAGATTTCGAAAGTATATTTTCTGAACTAAATTCTGAACTCCCGTGAGGATTAAAAAGAGAAATATTAGCTTTTTCTCCTTCTTTGATTGAAACATTATCTAAACCAAAGATCTTTCTACCAGCAATTAATTTTTCAATAATAATCTCAGTAGGTAAAATAGTTTGTAAAGCACAATAAGCACTTTCTAGCCCAATAGTTCCATTTTTAGCTAAATCAAATTCAAGTTTTTTGTGTTCAATATCTACTGGGTTGTGGTCAGATGTGATACAGTCAATTGTTCCGTCTATAACACCTTCGATTAGAGCTTTTCGATCTTCTTCAGTTCTTATTGGTGGTGTAACTCTAAAGTTAGCGTCAAATCCTTTTAAAACATCATCATTAAAAAATAAATTGTGAACTGCAACACTACAAGTAACCGATAATCCTTTGGCTTTTGCATCACGAACTAACTGAATTGATTTTGCAGTTGAAACTGTAGGAATGTGTAGTTTTCCTCCTGTATATTCTAAAATGAAAAGGTTTCTATTAATTATTATTTCTTCTGCTAATGAAGGTATTCCTTTTAAACCTAATTGTGTTGCCGAAATTCCTTCGTTAACAATACCTTTTCCTTTAATGTTATTATCCTGAGAAAAAGCGATTACCAAACCGTCGAAGTCTTGAGTATACTGTAGAGCTACTTTTAGTAAATTGGAATTATCAATACTTTTGTTGTAATCGCCAAAAGCAATGGCCCCAGCGTTTTTCATATCAAACAATTCTGCAAGCTCAACACCATCACTATTCTTAGTTAAAGCTCCAATAGGGAAAACTTCTGTAGCTGAATTATTAGCTTTTTGTTTTACAAAATGTATTTGTGATTGATTGTCTATGATTGGGTTTGAATTTGGTTGTAACGCAATACCAGTAAAACCTGATTTAGCAGCAACTTGTAAACCATTAGTTATGGTTTCTCTCTCTTCATAACCTGGTTCTCCTAGCGATACACTTATATCAAACCAACCGGCTGAAACATGCAAATTATCTAACTCAATTTCCTTGAAGCCTTCTTCTGATTGAATATTTGTGCCAACTTTTTGAATGATTCCATCTTTTATTTTGATGTCAATCACTTGGTTGTGAAACAAATTTCCAGGTTCAATAAGTCGGGCTTTTTTAAAAATTAAGTTCATTTTATGAATTTTTGTATAAGAATTTCAAGTATAAAGAATAGTAGTGTAAAAATAAGAAACCATTTCCATATTTGATTGTCAGTTCGCTCAATCTGAATGGTTTCAAAAAAAATATCTAAACTGTCTATTTCGTTTAAGTTGTCTAAACTCTCGTCGCTTGATTTTGTTAAATTACTTTCTTTTCGATCAAAGTTAAAGCTAAGGTTTCCAATGGTTTTATTGTCTTGAACGATATCATAATTACCCGCTTTTTTAGGATTATCACCATTAGAAAACTTCACCTTGTCTTCCATGATTTGTTGCATGGGGATAAAGTCCTCATTATTATTTTTAACAGAAATAACTTCATCTTTGTTTACGGATGCATCTACAAGAATAGTTTTGCTGTTTCCAATAATTTCAAATTTTACTCCGTTCTTGTTATTGTTAACTCCCATTTTGTAGAAAACCGGAACAATTAGTGGAGAGTTTTGAAAATTACTGTTCTGTTTGTTTATGGGAGATGAAAAAACATAAACGGCTCCAGTATTTTTATATATAGTCGATAAAAAAGCCG
>CBFHBH010000357.1:0-2796 GCA_965653735.1 uncultured Flavobacterium sp.
AGATTGGGGTTTTATTGTTTTACGCATCAGGAATTACTGGTTCTACTAGTTTTTTTAATTTTTCAAGAGACTCTTGCCAACCTAAATAACACATTTCTGAAGGGATGGCTGAAGGGATGTTTTCCTGTAATATTTTTATCTCGGTGCCACACATTACCTCTTTTATCCAAACAGATGTCGTCATTTCTCCTGGTAAATTTGGATCATCAAAGGTGTCTGTGTATTTAATGAATTCATTAGGTTTAAGTTCGAGGTATTTACCACCAAAAGAATGTCCATTGTTTGTTGTGAAGTTAATAAAAGACATTTTAAAACTACCACCAATCTTAGGCTCCATGCTGTGAACCACACATAAGAAACCATAAGGAGGAAGCCATGATGCAATTGCAGTAGCGTCTGTAAAAGCGCGATACACTTTTTCAGGAGTAGTGGTTAGTACTCTGTGTAATGAAACAAAATTGTCTGTCATGATAGTTTTTTTGTGATTACTAATTTAAGGAAAATATAATTTACTTAGTTGTGAGTCTCTTTAAATTCATGTAGTATTTTGAGAAGTTCTTTTGAATCAATATCAATTTGATTTAAATCAATCGCTATTGGGCTTCCTTTGTCTTTATTAAGTTGTGTTATCATCCCTTTTGTAAACCAAGATTTGTTTTCGATAAATTTTTCAGAATTTTTCACAAATACAAATAAATGTGGATGACCAGCACTTTTTAAAATTTCAAAGTTTATTATTTCGTTCCATGTAATTAATCCTGCATTAGCAATGCTAATATTGTCTGTTAATCCAGAGTTGTTAATTGTTAAAGCTGGTGATGTTTTTTTTAAAGCATTTACGAAGAATATAAACATCAATAAACAATAAAGAAAAAGGGAAACGGATAAAGCAATATTTGTTTCGAAATTCTTAAGTCCTACTCTTATTATAGGAATAAATGTTAATGGGATAAGAAGTAACAATTTATTAAAAGGTTTTTTGTTTCTTGAGATGTTTATTTCGGATTCCATTATTTTACGAAGAGTTTTTGCAGATTTTGAATAAAGTAAAAATACATCAATAAACTATTAGAAAGTAAAAAAGCTGTTCAAATGAACAGCTCAAAGATTTTTTGGGAATATGTTTTTTAGAGCTTTATATCAATAGTTTTAGATAAGATTAATCCAGAACTATTTATCCCTTCCATATATATTATTACATTTTCATTAACAGCTTTAGGTAATGTTACTTCAAAAACACCGGCGGCATTAGTATTTGTTTTAGCATTCCAAAAAAAGCTTCCAAAGTTTACAAAACTTTCATCAGAGAAATTAATAGGTAAAATACTTTTGAAGGGTAAAAATGATGTGAAACCGCCCTCACAAATATAATTTTTAGAAGGGGATGAATATTTCCCTTTACTTCCATATGTTTTTTTGGTAAAAATACTGATTACTCCGTTGCGTCCCATACCGCCAGCTCCGTAACCTCTTTTGTTGATGTAAATTTCATCTACATCAGCCATTCTCATTCCATAAAGATAATTAACGTCTGCTATTGGTGAATTGTCTACCATTATTGCTGGTTCTCTGGATTGTGAAAAACTTCTAGATACCCTACTTACAATTGTAACTTGGCCTCCTTCAGTAGCTACATCAAACCCCTTGGTTGATAAGAACGTAATAACATCACGAAAGTTTTTTGCTACATCATCTGTAATTTTATAACCATCTACCATACTGCTCAAGTATGCTGAGTTTTTATAGTTGGTTAGTTTTGGTGATTTGACACCTGTTTTTTTAATCGATATAGAATCTAATAGTTTAGTTCCTTTGCTAAGTTGAGGAAAGCTTATGTTGTCTAATTCATCTTTTTTAATAATGTTTTCAGGGCAATATGATGTAATATTTATAGGCTTAAAAAATGAACTTTTAGCTTTTATCAAGTTGTATGTAGAAGAAAATTCTTTTGCGACATTTTTTTTATCTATTAAAGTAAGATGTACCGAAGTTGAATCGTCTACTATAAGATTTTCAAATCTAAATTCATTTTTTTCGTTAATGTAAGTTGTTATTCTATTTCCGCTTGTTATGCTTAAAAGGTTTACTTTATAATCTTTATAGTTAATAGGGGTGTTTATTTTACCTGTTAAAGTTAATCCATGTTCTGCTTTAAATTTTTCTTCTGGTACATTAAAGCTTGTTAGAAAGTTATATTTATACTCAGTACAGTATAATGCATTGTCTAGTTCAAAATGTTTTAATCTGTTGTAATCACTTAAATAATAAGCTACATTATTCAGATTTCTTTTAATGTTATTATTGATTAAAAAACTTGAATGAATTGAATATTTATTAGGCTTTGTAATTGTTTTGGATGGTAAAATACTATAGCTTATTTCTCCAAGTTTTAAATTACTTCTAAAGGTGTATTTAATAGAATCTTGAGAGACAACTTTGCTAATTATGTCTATATTATTATTCAAATTTGGGTTGTGATTGTAATATAATCTTTTCGATAATACTTCTTTTTTTTCATTCACAATCACAAATTTAATTATATTTGAATTAAATTTTAATTTACACTTTTTTAGAAATATCCAAGTCATAAAAGTGCGACCGAGGGTTCATCGACGGAAAAACACGAATTCCATTCACTTTTCTTCCACAAAATTGGAACGGACTCAGTCGAAGATTTGTTGGTGGCCGGAAAACGGGATGACCCAAATTGGATGGCGTAAGAATAATTCAATAATTTTTGGAATATTTTGTATTTAAGGCACGCAGATATATCGGAGGATGGACGCTTTCTCTTTG
>CBFHBH010000358.1:0-2790 GCA_965653735.1 uncultured Flavobacterium sp.
GTTTTCACGAGACATTATAAAAGGAGGATTGATATATTCTAACATTTTCACATTTTGACTCGGAATTTTAATATCAAAAAAACCATAAGCTCCTACAACTGAAGCTGAAGTAATACCATATTTGTCGTAAGTCACATCTTCATAATCCAATAAAGCCTTACCTTCAAAATCAATATCGCTTTCAATTTGTGTTAAAATTATCCAATGCCCATTTGCTTCAGATAAATAAACATATTTATCTGATAAAGATTTTAATGTGTATTCTCTCCAATAATAAATCCCATCTGTTTTCTTAATTACATAGCCTATTATTTCATATTCCTCATCATCAAATGTGGCTTTAGCACCCAGCGAAAGTACTATATCGACAGGATTGTATTGAAATTGCTTGACAAACTTCAATTCATCAAACTGATTTTTTACAAACAACGATTTACAACTCTCACATCCAAAACTTACTGCATCGACAGAATTTTTAAAAGAAGTAGTAGTATTACATTTAGGACAATTTATTGTGTTTATCATCTTTCTACCTCAATTTTTTTAATTACATCTGCTTCAAAATACTCAATTATTTCATTAGCGATTCCTCTAACTTTTTGAGTATTATCATTAGAATAATTACATAAATAAACATCAGCCGTTAATTGATTTATTTCAGGCCAAGTATGAATACAGATATGTGACTCCATAAGACAAAAGGCAGAAGTAAAACTTCCATTATCAAAAATAAAAGAAGACTCTCCCACTTTATCCAAAGAATATTTTTGAAGTACAGCATATACAAATTCCTTAAAAGAAAGATGAGAGGTTAATTTTGAAGAAATCTTGGATTGTAAAGTAAGTAAAATATGTAATCCCAGAAGATTAGATTTTGATTGCATTTTTTGATTTTGTTACAATGCTTATACGACTGTTTTACAAAAAAGTTACAATCAACCCTCAGGTGCCAACTCAACAGCCAAACCGTCAATCTCAGGAGTGATATTGATTTGACACCCTAAACGACTATTCTCTTTAACGTTAAAAGCTTCCCAAAGCATTGCATCCTCATCTGCACTTTTTTCAGGCAATTCAACATCGTTCAACACATAACACTGACAAGAAGCACACATTGCCATACCCCCACAAATACCAATAGTTCCCTCTGGAGCCAATTCATACATTCGAACAACTTCCATAATATTCATATTCATATCTGTTGGTGCTTGAACTTCGTGAGTTACTCCTTCTCTATCGGTTATTTTGATGGTTATATCAGCAGACATATTTTATTTTTTTTGACAAAAATAACTATAATCTGTCAAAATCTATATATTTGTTTTTATTAAGGGGGATTAGCTCATTTGGCTAGAGCGCTACGCTGGCAGCGTAGAGGCGACCGGTTCGAATCCGGTATTCTCCACTTAATCCTATATAACCTATATAAATAAAGGGGTTCGGGGAAACAAGCCTAAAAACTTGTGTCAAATTTGTGTCAATTGTTTGCGGTGCTAAAAAATCAATTTTTAAGCGCGGTAAAAAAAAATGCCAAATTTTCAAAAAAACACCTCTCGCGTTAAGGCAAGTGCCTTTGTAGATTTTAAACCAGCAGAATTAAAGCAGTCAAAAGATTGGCTAATTGTTTATTATGCTAAAAATCCAGTATCTCAAAAATTAGAGCGATTTCGGTTAAGAGTACCAGTAATTAAAGATAAAAGGGAAAGATTGCGCCATGCTCAAAAAATAATACTCAAAATCAACGCAAAGCTTTTAAATGGTTGGTCTCCATATTTTGAAGAAACTGGCAAGAATTACAAAGGATTTACAACCGCTGTTGAAGAATTTTTGAAAGCAGTTGATAAAATGATTTCAGATAATGTAATGAGGGCGGATACGAAAAGAAGCTACAATTCAAATTGCAATCTTTTAAAACTTTTTGTTGAGACTAAAAACCAAATCACTTTTGCCGTAGAAATAAATAAGAAGTTTTGTGTTGAGTACCTGGACTGGATTTATATCGATAGAAATTCATCACCAGTAACACGCAACAATCATTTAACTTTCTTGAAACTTTTTTGTAGCTGGTTGGTTCAAAGAGGGGTTTTAATTGAGAACCCCGCTACTGGAATACAGCGAATGAAAAAACCTGATAAAAAAAGAATAGCTTTTAATGGAATTGTGAAAGACAAAATAAAGAACTACACCAATGATCTTGAAAATTCTTTTGGCTTGGTTTGTGAAATGACTTACTACTGTCTTGTAAGAAGTTCAGAAATGCTGAAGCTAAAAGTTTCTGATGTAGACATTAATAACAAAACAATATTTATTGATGGCACAATATCTAAAAACAAAAAAAGCGAAGCGGTTACAATTCCAAATAATTTCCTAAAAGTTTTAGAAAGACATATAAGCAATGCGGAGGCAAGTGATTTTATTTTCTCTTTAAACGGATTTAAAGCTGGAAAAAAACAAATGCCAGTTAGAAAAATAACAACTGAATGGGAAAAATTAAGAAAGAACTTAGAATTAGGAAAAGAATACCAATTTTATGGATTAAAAGATACTGGAATTACGGATTTATTAGATAGTGGAGTTCCAGCAATAAAAGTTCGTGATCATGCAAGACATCACGACATAAGAATAACAGAAATTTACTCAAAAAGAAGAAATACATTAAATGTTGATGTAGATGGTGCAAATATTGTTTTTGGTAAATAAACGCCGTAACACCAGTAAAATTAAAATTATTTTAAAAACTCTTTTTAAAAGTGAAAATTTGTGTATTATTTGTATTATAGCCTAATTTTA
>CBFHBH010000359.1:0-2781 GCA_965653735.1 uncultured Flavobacterium sp.
TTTCTCTGTTGGTGCTAACATCGGAATGATTTTCATGATGGCGGTTGAACAGGAATATGATGAATTGAACATGGCTATCAAAATGTTTCAGGATACTATGATGCGTGCACGTTATTCTTCAATTCCCGTAATTGCCGCTCCTCACGGAATGACTTTAGGTGGTGGATGTGAACTTTCGATGCATGCTGATAAAGTTGTTGCTGCTGCAGAAACTTATATCGGATTAGTTGAATTCGGTGTTGGTGTAATTCCTGGTGGTGGTGGTTCTAAAGAAATGGCTCTGAGAGCAGCTGACACATTCCGTAAAAACGACGTTGAATTAAATGTTTTACAAGAATATTTCTTAACAATTGGTATGGCTAAAGTAGCAACTTCTGCTTACGAAGCATTCGATTTAGGCATCTTACAAAAAGGAAAAGACGTAGTTGTAGTAAACAAAGATCGTCAAATTGCCGAAGCTAAGAAACATGCTTTATTAATGGCAGAAGCTGGTTATACACAACCTGCTCGTCGTAAAGACATTAAAGTATTAGGAAAACAAGCTTTAGGTATGTTCTTAGTAGGAACTGACCAAATGGTTGCAGGACAATACATCTCGGAACACGATCAAAAAATCGCCAACAAACTAGCTTATGTGATGGCTGGTGGAGATTTATCAGAACCTACATTGGTAACAGAACAATACTTATTGGATATTGAAAGAGAAGCTTTCTTATCACTTTGTACCGAAAGAAAAACATTGGAGCGTATCCAATTTATGTTAACTAAAGGAAAACCTCTAAGAAACTAAAAAATGAAAACAGCATATATAGTAAAAGGATATAGAACAGCCGTTGGTAAAGCACCAAAAGGATTGTTCCGTTTCAAAAGACCTGACGAATTAGCCGCAGAAACCATCGAGTATATGATGGCGCAATTACCAGGTTTTGACAAAACAAGAATTGACGATGTGATGGTAGGTAATGCCATGCCGGAAGCAGAACAAGGATTAAATGTTGGTCGTTTAATTTCATTAATGGGATTAAAAGTAGATGACGTTCCAGGTGTAACTGTAAACCGTTACTGTGCTTCTGGATTAGAAACTATTGGTATGGCTACTGCTAAAATCCAATCAGGGATGGCAAATTGTATCATCGCTGGTGGTGCAGAAAGTATGAGTTATATTCCAATGGGTGGTTACAAACCAACTCCAGATTATAAAGCTGCTGCTGCTGGCCACGAAGATTATTACTGGGGTATGGGTTTAACTGCTGAAGCTGTTGCAAAACAATTCAATGTTTCTCGTGCTGATCAGGACGAATTTGCTTACCAGTCACATATGAAAGCTTTAAAAGCACAAGCTGAAGGTAAATTTGATGCTCAAATTGCTCCAATCACTGTTGAACAGACTTTCTTAAATGAAGCTGGTAAAAAAGAAACTAAATCCTACACAGTAACTAAAGATGAAGGACCAAGAGCTGGAACTTCTGTGGAAGCTTTAGCAGGTTTAAAACCTGTTTTTGCTGCCGATGGTTCGGTTACTGCTGGTAACTCTTCACAAATGAGTGATGGTGCAGCTTTTGTTTTAATCATGAGCGAAGAAATGGTAAAAGAATTAAACCTTGAGCCAATTGCACGTTTAGTAAACTTCGCATCTGCGGGTGTTGAACCAAGAATCATGGGTATTGGTCCTGTGAAAGCTATTCCAAAAGCGGTTCAGCAAGCAGGTTTAAAAATCTCTGATATTGAATTATTCGAGTTAAACGAAGCATTTGCTGCACAATCTTTGGCAGTAATCCGTGAATTAGACTTAAATCCAGAAATCATCAACGTAAATGGTGGAGCTATTGCTTTAGGTCACCCACTTGGATGTACAGGAGCTAAATTATCAGTTCAGTTATTTGACGAAATGAAACGTCGTGGTAACAAATACGGAATGGTAACCATGTGTGTGGGTACTGGACAAGGAACTGCAGGTATATTTGAATTATTGTAAAAGAAAAACTTCCTCTTTTGTCATTCCGACGAAGGAGGAATCTCATAAAGTTTAACCAATTTAATGTGATTTCTCGCTTTGCTCGAAATGACAAGTTTGAGAAGATAAAAAAATAAAATTATGGAAGATATTACAAGAGGAGGTCAATTCCTTGTTAAAGAAACTAAATGTGAAAATATTTTCACTCCCGAAGATTTTTCGGAAGAGCAAGTAATGATGCGTGATTCTGTAAAAGAATTCGTTGATAAAGAACTTTGGGCACACAAAGAAAAATTTGAGAAAAAAGATTACGCTTACACAGAGGAAACAATGCGTAAAGCAGGTGAACTTGGATTCTTAGGTGTAGCAGTTCCTGAAGCTTACGGTGGTTTAGGAATGGGATTTGTTTCAACTATGTTGACATGTGATTACATTTCTGGAGCAACTGGTTCATTCTCTACTGCTTTTGGTGCACATACTGGTATTGGAACAATGCCAATCACTTTATATGGTTCTGAAGAACAAAAATTAAAATATGTTCCAAAATTAGCTTCAGGTGAATGGTTTGGTGCTTACTGTTTAACGGAGCCAGGAGCAGGTTCTGATGCTAACTCAGGAAAAACAAAAGCAGAATTATCTGCTGATGGAAAAACATACAAAATTAACGGACAAAAAATGTGGATCTCGAATGCAGGTTTCTGTAATTTGATGATTGTTTTTGCTCGTATAGAAGATGATAAAAACATAACTGGATTCATCGTTGAATATGATCCAGCAAATACTAACGGAATCACTTTAGGTGAAGAAGAGCACAAATTAGGTATCCG
>CBFHBH010000360.1:0-2777 GCA_965653735.1 uncultured Flavobacterium sp.
TTGTAATTCTTTAATTTTTTTGTTTTCAACTTTCATTACATTTTGTGACTGAATTTTATTGAAAACGGTCGAAACAATAACTTCGTCAATATGATGTGAATGTTCTTCTGAAAGAATAACATCATGTATAACTTCAGAAGTATTTAAGGCAATCGTTGAAGTAACTGCATCGAATTCCGGATGAGAGAAAATAACTGTGAAATTTCCTGAAGGAAGTTGACTAAACTGATAATTCCCTGATTCGTCAGACTTTGTTTCTTTATGCAAGTCAGGAATAGATACTATTACACCACTTATTTTATTTGCTTTTTCATCAGTTATTGTTCCTTTTAATGATGATTGAGCATGGGCAAATATTGAAAACCCTATAAATAGGGCTATAAAAAAAGATTTCATTTAGTTGATTTTAATGTTTAATAAAGATTAATACAAAGTATTTGATATTAAACATTTTGAGGAGGTCCTCTAAGGTAAAAAAAAGTAGAATTGCAATTAATTTCTACGCTTTTATAACCAAATATTATTTTAGAGTTAGTAACAAAATTTTTAAACTCAAACGAATAAAATTCTGTTGGTATATAATTACTGAAAGAATACTCACAAACAAAACAATCATCAAAATCATTGTGTGCGTGAGAAAATTCGGTTTTGTTTTTATTGTATTTGTGGTGACAATGCTCAGTAGTGAGCTGTTTTACTAAATGCTCAAATGAATGCCCTGATTGAAACAATACTGCGAACAATATTGCGCCAAGCAAAGAGTAATTAATAAGTATTAATTTCTTTTTCATTTGAAACAAATATAAAAAAGAAATCCGTTATACAATTGTATAACGGATTAATATGGTAAAGAAAATATCTTAAACTAAATTGTTTGCGACTAAATATTCTGCAATTTGAACTGCATTTGTAGCTGCTCCTTTGCGTAAATTATCAGCAACAATCCACATATTCAACGTATTTGGCTGGCTTCCATCACGACGAATTCTACCTACAAAAACATCGTCTTTTCCTTGTGCATATAAAGGCATAGGGAATGTAAATGTGTCAACATTGTCTTGAACAGTAACACCTTGTGTGTGGTGCAAAATTTGACGAACATTACTAACTTCAAAGTCTTTTTCAAACTCCACGTTAACAGCCTCGCTATGCCCCCCTACAACAGGAATCCTTACCGCAGTAGCAGTAACTGCAATAGTTTTGTCGTCTAATATTTTTTGAGTTTCACGCACTAATTTCATTTCTTCTTTAGTGTAATCATTCTCTTCAAAAACATCACATTGTGGAATAGCATTACGGTGAATTTGGTACTTATACGCCATTTCTCCCTGAACTCCTTTATATTCATTCTCTAACTGACGAACAGCTTTCACACCTGTTCCAGTGATTGACTGATATGTAGAAACAACCACACGTTTGATGTCGTATTCTTTATGAAGTGGTGCTAAAACCATTACCATTTGAATTGTTGAACAATTAGGATTCGCGATAATTTTATCTTCTTTAGTCAAAACAGAAGCATTAATTTCTGGCACAACCAATTTTTTTGTTGGATCCATTCTCCAAGCGGATGAGTTGTCGATTACGGTAGTACCTGCTTCAGCAAATTTAGGAGCCCATTCCTTAGAAGTATCTCCACCAGCAGAAAAAATTGCAATATTAGGTTTCATATCAATCGCAGTTTGCATTCCAACCACCTTGTATTTATTACCTTTAAATTCAATTTCATTTCCTATTGACCTTTCAGAAGCAACGGGAATTAATTCTGTTACTGGGAAATTTCTTTCTGCTAATACTTGAAGCATTACTTCTCCTACCATACCGGTAGCACCTACAACGGCTACTTTCATCTTAAATGTGTGTGTTTAAATTTTGACAACACAAAAGTAATTAATATTTGGTTCAGAAAAACGCATTAACAAAATTTAACAAAATGTTATAAAAAATACAATTCATATCTTTTGATAACGATAAGAAACAATATTAACTTTTTCTTGAAAAACAAATTGACTGGTTTACAAAAGAATAACCAAACAATAAACTTAAGAAAATTCTTAATTTTTTATTTTTGCGCCAACTAAAAAACTAAATTTTATGAAAAAAATCTTTCTTGCATTGCTGAGTTTAGGAATGCATAGCGTACTCTTAGCGCAAACAACATTGATTAGTACAGGATCAACTTGGAAGTATCTAGACAATGGTACTAATCAAGGAACAGCTTGGAAAGCTACAACAATTAACGAAACTGGATGGCTACAAGGAAATGCCCAATTAGGATATGGGGATGGAGATGAAGCAACAGTAGTAAACTATGGCTCAAGCTCTTCTAACAAATACGTTACTACATATTTTAGAAAAACTTTCTCAGTTACTAATGCTAGTCAATACTTGAATTATACTTTAAATGTTAAAAGAGATGATGGTGTTGCAGTATATGTTAACGGAACAGAAGTGTATAGAAATAATTTAGCTGCAAACGCTGCGTACAATACTTTTGCAACACTTGCGAATGATGACGGAAGTACATTTCAAACAACAACCTTACCAGCAAATACATTTATAACAGGAAACAATACAATTGCAGTAGAAATACATCAAAATGCTGCAAATAGCTCTGATATAAGTTTTGATTTGGAATTAAAAGGTAATACTTCAGCTCCGGCATCAACTACACAAAAACACATTCGTTGGGGAACTATTAAAAATCCATTGGAAGGATTGACAATTTCTTGGACAAATTCAACTGCTGCAACAACTGACCAAATAAAATGGGGTTA
>CBFHBH010000361.1:0-2755 GCA_965653735.1 uncultured Flavobacterium sp.
TCCTTCAGGGATATTGGCTTTTTCTAAAAGTAACAATGATCCTCCTCCTGCTCCAATAAATACGAAAGGGGTATATACTTTTTTCTTTTCACCAGAAGCTAAATCTTTCACTTTAATTCTCCATATTCCATTTTCTCTTTTCTTAAGCGAAGATACTTCATGGTTAAAATGAACTGTTACTCCCTCTAGCGTTTCAAGGTATTTAAAAATACTGCGAGTTAATGCCCCAAAATTAACATCGGTACCATATTTCATGGTCGTTGCTGCAATTTTGTCTTTGGTTTTACGACCTTCCATTACTAAAGGCGCCCATTCTTTAATTTGATTGGCATCATCAGTAAATTCCATTTCTTTAAACAAATGAAATTTTTGAAGTTCGTTAAAACGTTTTCTTAGGTATTCTACATTCTCATCACCCCAAACAAAGCTAAGATGCGGAACGCTTTTTATAAAATTTTCTGGATTTTGAAGTACGTTTTTTTCAACAAGATATGCCCAAAACTGACGAGAAACTTCAAACGATTCTGAAATTTTAACCGCCTTTTTTACATCAACAGAACCATCTTCTAGCTCAGGAGTATAATTTAACTCGCAAAAAGCGGCATGACCAGTTCCTGCATTGTTCCAAGCATCTGAACTTTCTGCAGCAGCGACATCTAATCGCTCAAATATTTCGATTTTTAAATCAGGTTGTAATTCTTTTAGAAGTAAGCCTAACGTAGCGCTCATGATTCCAGCTCCAATTAGTACTACATCTGTTTCGATTTTTTGTGTTGTTGTTGTCATTTCTTAGAATTGTGCCACAAAGATACTATCAAAAAATGCAAAATTTATCTTAATTTTCAACCCTTTAATCGAATTTTAGATATTAACAAAAAAACCTATATCATTTTTCGAGAAAGATAATCTCTTAGCATTATTGTTGCCGAAATTTCATCAATTAATGCTTTATTTTGACGTTGTTTCTTTTTTAAACCACTATCAATCATAGTTTGAACAGCCATTTTTGAAGTAAATCGCTCATCTACCCTAACTACTTGTATTTCAGGAAAATTTTCTTTAAATTTTATAACAAAAGCTTCAATGATTGGAGCACTTTCAGATGGCATACCATTCATTTGTTTTGGTTCACCAATAAGTACTTTAATTACTTGTTCTTTTGAAAAATATTCTTTCAAAAAAGGAATAAGTTTTTCTGAAGGAACCGTTTCTAAGCCCGAAGCAATAATTTGCAACTCATCTGTAACCGCAATTCCTGTGCGCTTCATTCCGTAATCTAATGCTAGTATTCTTGGCATATTGTTTTGTTTTAGCAAAGGTAAATCTTATTAGTGATTTTTGTTAGATTTTTTCGAAATAGACGGTAAGCACGAATTAAACCCAAGCGAAACAAATTAACGAAGTAAATCCACACTATCTGTTATAGATGATTAATTTAGTTAAAAATTATAAAACTATTAATAATGAGTAACCATTATAAAAGGAATTAAAGATTAAGATTTTTAAATATTTCACGGGTTATAACTTTAGTATTATAAACAACTTCCTGAAAGGTACAATCTAACATGGTGATAGGAAATGGGATTCCATCTCTCATTTCAGTAAAATCCATGGTCAAAACAGAATGTTCAGATATGTTAGAAGAACCCTTGAGTAGATTAAAGATGGCTATAGCCTTTTCTTTATCCTCTCCTAAACTATAAGTCGCATAGGAATCTATCCCTGAAACCGCTTTAATATTGACCGATATATAATATAAACTTTCCATTTTTTCGTTTTTAAATATCATGTACTGGTAAACATTAAAAAATGATTATTATTTTCTCAAGCTCCGAAACAACAATGAACAGCGCATACATCTCTGAAAATAATTGCTATGAATAAAAGAAATTTTTACAATCGAAAAGCTGTCCACTTGGACAGCTTTTTATGCTTGACTGTGAAAGAACCGTGATTAAGAAATCTCAATCATTCTTGGTGGCTTCTGCTTAGCTTCCTCTTTTTTTGGAACAGTTAAAAGCAACAGGCCATTTTCATAGCGTGCAGTAATGTGCTCATCATCGACCACATTTTTAGGCAACTCAAAGCTACGTTGAAAAGATTGATAGCTAAACTCCCTACGTGTAAAGTTTAATTCCTCTGTAATTTCATTTTGTTGTTTTACAGAAGAGATAGTTAGTAGATTTCCGTCTAAGGTGACATTGAAATCATTTTTGTCCATCCCAGGGGCAGCTACTTCTACTTCGTAACTGTCGGCTTTTTCTTTGATGTTTACCGATGGCAAAGTAGTGCTTGTAGATGAAAAATTGGTGTTTTCCCAATTGAAAAGCTCACGGCCAAAGATGTCATCAAAAAACATACGTGGAAAGCCAGGTATTTGACTTTCGTTTCTTTTAATTAGATTCATAACTGTTTACTTTAAAATTGTTAGACATTAATTTTATGAACGTTAACTCTGTTACCAGAGACATCAGATAAAAAACGAAAACTGTGCCAATCTCTTAAAATGACATTTTTTCAGATTCAAAAATGAAAAAATGTCATTTATTATATCAGAGTAAGTTAAGACATGTTTTTTTAATTAACGGCATTCAAATATAGGGATGGAAGCAACTTAACGTGTTCATCTTTTTATTTTCAATCAAAACCTAGAAAGATAATCCAAATGTTATTCTATTGAGATTAGGTTGAATGGCTTTTTAAACAAAAAATAAATTTTAGTATATACTGAGGATCATTATAGTTATACAAAGAT
>CBFHBH010000362.1:0-2748 GCA_965653735.1 uncultured Flavobacterium sp.
CTGAAGCTATAAAAGCA
This sequence comes from uncultured Flavobacterium sp., assembly GCA_965653735.1. Lineage (GTDB taxonomy): Bacteria > Bacteroidota > Bacteroidia > Flavobacteriales > Flavobacteriaceae > Flavobacterium. Next base: position 18 of record CBFHBH010000362.1, read on the forward strand.
TACGCAGTGCAAATAGAACTAAGGACAAGCATCCAAATAAAATCATTTAATGAAAGCTGAAAAAACTCGACTGAAAAAGCTCCTTTAAACAAAATAAAAATTGAAAAGAAAACCACACCTCCAAATATCTCATAAAAAGAAATTACCGTTGGGTCATATTTTTTTTGCGAATTTCCCGTTAATAATTGAAAATGATGCCGAAAGAAAAGCAGAGGACAATGCTAAAATTATCCCTTCTATGTAGTTTCCTTTAACATTAAAAATTATGTATAAGCCAATGATTACAAACAATCCAAAAACTACCTCGTAAGGAATTATCTTTCGTTTGTAAAAGATTGGCTCTAATATAGAAGTAAAAAATGCTCCAGTTGATAAGCAAGCGAGTGTTATAGAATATTAGAGACTTTTATGGCCGCAAAGAAAGTATACCAATGTAAGGCAATTACGAAACCAGCCAATAAAAAAATCATTATTGTTCTTAATGGAAGTTGCAGTGGTATTTTCTTAAACAGAATATATCCATAAATAAAGACCGAAGCAAACAACATTCTGTACCAAACCAATGACAAAGCTTCGAGCGAAATTAAAGCTCCTAAAACCGCAGTAAATCCCCAAATAAAAACTATTAAATGGAGTAACAAATAGCTATTAAGATTCTTATCGTTTGGCATTTCTAAGCAAATAAAAAGCTAAAACTCCAAAAAGAACATTAGGCGTCCAAACTGCAATAAGTGGAGAAAATGAAGATTTTTCCGCAACAGTTCCAAATATTTTATCTAAAACTGGAACGCTGTATTTTCTATACTTTACAACTAAATATGTATTAATATTTGCAGAACCGCGTTTTCTCTCCTTATCAATAAACTTATTAAGCTCTGCTAAATTTAATGTTTCAGCTATGTAAACAACTGGTGTTAAATCTTCTAAATCAAAATTGAACTTCATACTTTTAGTGTTCTCAGTTTCAATTTTATCATCAAGTTCGCCAACAGTCCTTTTATTGTAATTCATCAAGGTATAGGTACTATCTTTGGGATTCCATACAATCGAACTAGCTGTTATTTTGTAAAGCATTTTTTTTTTATCAAACTTTTCGTAAACAAAGTTATATCCTGTTTTCGCTTCCTGATTAAAGTTACTGGCGTAAATAAATTCAGAATCACTAATTTGTCGATAGACATCACTTGTTTCCCGCATCTGATTTCGACCATTTCCTTTTAAGTACATGTACCTAAAATTATTAAATCCTTCACTGGCTTTTGGCACTAAAAAAAAGCCCATCAGCAAAGCAAAAATTGAAACCATAGTAGCTCCAACTATATATGGTCTTAGAAAACGCTGAAACGAAATTCCAGAACTTAAAATTGCAACAATTTCTGTATTATTTGCCAATTTTGAAGTAAACCAAATAATGGAAAGAAAAAGGAAAATAGGGAAAAGTAAATTCGCGAAATAGATAATGAAATCTACATAATAAGCCGCTACTTTAGGAAACGGAACTTTGTTTTCTAAAATTTTATTCACTTTTTCAGAAACGTCAACAATAATACCAATAGGAATAAACATTATCAACATAATTGAGAAAGTCATTAAATACCTTCTTAATATGTATCTATCAATTATTGTTAGTTTCGAAAATAGCTGTTTGAACATTATAAACGTTGGCTCATTTGTTTAACCATTTTTTCTTTCCATTCACGGAAATCTCCTGCTAAGATATGTTTTCTTGCTTCACGAACCAACCACATATAAAATCCAAGATTGTGAATTGTAGCAATTTGCTTCCCTAAATATTCATTTGCAGCAAAAAGGTGACGCAAATAAGCTTTAGTGTATTCGGTATCAACAAACGTATGTCCCATTTCATCAATTGGAGAAAAATCGGCTTCCCATTTTTTATTTTTGATATTAATGGTACCATGTGCCGTGAACAACATTCCGTTTCTTGCATTTCTAGTTGGCATAACACAATCAAACATATCAATACCTAACGCAATATTCTCTAAAATATTTATTGGTGTTCCAACTCCCATTAAATAACGAGGTTTATCTTCTGGAAGGATTGCAGTTACGACCTCGGTCATTGCATACATTTCCTCTGCAGGTTCTCCAACCGAAAGACCTCCAATAGCATTTCCTTGCGCTCCTACATTTGCAATATATTCTGCAGATTGCTGACGTAAATCTTTATAAGTACTACCTTGAACAATCGGAAATAATGTTTGTTCATAACCATATTTAAATGGTAATTTTTCTAAATGTGAAACACATCTGTCTAACCAACGATGTGTCATATGCATCGAACGTTTAGCATAACGATAATCACATGGATAAGGTGTACATTCGTCAAACGCCATGATAATATCAGCACCAATAGAACGCTGAATCTCCATCACACTCTCTGGTGAAAAGAAATGATATGAACCGTCAATATGAGATTTGAACTTAACGCCTTCTTCTTTGATTTTTCTGTTGGAAGACAGAGAGTATACTTGGTAACCTCCTGAGTCAGTCAAAATATTTCTGTCCCAGTTCATGAATTTATGCAATCCACCAGCTTTTTCTAAAATCTCTGTTTGAGGTCTAAGATATAAATGGTATGTATTACCTAAAATAATATCAGGATTTACTTCTTCTTTTAATTCGCGCTGATGAACTCCTTTTACAGAAGCAACAGTTCCCACAGGCATAAAAATAGGTGTTTCAATTACACCATGATCCGTAGTAACAA
>CBFHBH010000363.1:0-2743 GCA_965653735.1 uncultured Flavobacterium sp.
TCTTAGAGTCTGATTTATTCAACTCAGGTGTACGTCCAGCGATTAACGTAGGTATTTCTGTATCTCGTGTTGGAGGTAATGCTCAAATTAAATCGATGAAAAAAGTATCAGGAACATTAAAATTAGACCAAGCTCAATTCCGTGAATTAGAAGCTTTCGCGAAATTCGGTTCTGATCTTGATGCTGCTACATTAAACGTAATCGAAAAAGGTAAGCGTAACGTAGAAATCTTAAAACAAGGATTAAACTCTCCGTTTACAGTAGAAGATCAAGTAGCTATTATCTACGCTGGTTCTAAAAACTTATTAAGAAACGTTCCTGTAAATAAAGTAAAAGAATTCGAAAAAGATTTCTTAGAATTCTTAAACGCTAAACACAGAGATACATTAGATGCTCTAAAAGCTGGTAAATTAGATGACAACATTACTGATGTTATCGAGAAAGTAGCTAAAGAAGTATCTGCAAAATATAACTAATACGTAATTGGTAAATCAGCGAATTCACATTCGCTGATTTCTGATTCGCTAATTTTCTAATTTAGAAAAAATGGCTAATTTAAAGGAAATCCGTAATAGAATTACTTCCGTTTCATCAACGATGCAAATTACATCTGCGATGAAGATGGTTTCGGCTGCAAAGCTTAAAAAAGCACAAGATGCTATTACAGCTATGCGTCCTTACGCTGAAAAATTAACTGAATTATTGCAAAATCTTTCAGCTACTTTAGAAGGTGAGGTAGGTGGAGACTATACTACACAACGTGAAGTAAAGAAAGTATTATTAGTAGCAATTACTTCAAATAGAGGTTTATGTGGTGCTTTTAATACAAACGTGATTAAAGAAATCAAAAATATCACTGACAAATATCAAGGTGTTCAGGTTGATGTATTGGCTATTGGGAAAAAAGGAAACGACGTTCTTAAAAAGACACATACAATCGTTGAAAACCAAAGTGCAATTTTTGATGATTTAACATTTGATAATGCAGCAAAAGTAGCTTCGTTACTTACAGATAAATTCATTGCTGGAGATTACGATCGTATCGAATTAGTATATAACCAATTCAAAAATGCGGCAACTCAAATTGTAAAAGCGGAACAGTTTTTACCATTAGCTCCAATTGAAAAAGGAACAGCTGTTGCAGGAGATTATATCTTCGAACCTTCAAAAGAGGAAATTGTGATGACTTTGATTCCAAAATCATTGAAAACACAATTGTACAAAGCTATTCGCGATTCATTTGCTGCCGAGCACGGCGCACGTATGACAGCGATGCACAAGGCAACTGATAACGCTACAGAATTGAGAAATCAATTAAAATTAACTTACAACAAAGCACGTCAGGCGGCAATTACAGGAGAAATCTTAGAGATTGTTGGAGGAGCAGAAGCTTTGAACGGTTAATCAAAATTAAAACATACATAAAAAGAGTCCCATTGGGACTCTTTTTTTATCTTTATTACTCAAATTAGGAATAATGCAACTTATCGAACTCACAACATTAGAAGAAATGCTGGCTCAAATAGAGACAATTCATTTTTTATATCCAAAAATGACTATTGAGAAATATAAAGAATATTTAACACAAATGCTGCCACACAATTACAAGCAATTAGCTGTTTTTGAAAAGGAGGTCTGTATTGGAATTACTGGCTTCTGGAAAGGAGTAAAACTTTGGTCGGGGCCTTATCTTGAAATAGATAATTTTGTAGTACATCCAGATTATCGTAAAAAAGGTATAGGAAAACTAATGACGGATTATATTGATGCAAAAGCGCATGAATTAGGAAGCACAATGATCGTTCTTGATGCGTATGTTGAAAATTTCACAGCTCATAAATTTTACTACAATCAAGGATTTGTTCCTAGAGGATATCATTTCCTTAAAATAATTAATCCTGAACAGTTAAGTTCATAAGCAAACAAAATATTACATTTGTTTTAAATAAGATTCAAATTGAGTTTATATAAAAACCTTTTCAAACAAACTTTGATTTATGGTTTGGCGACAGTGTTGCCAAGAATGATTAGTTTCATGCTAAATCCATTGTATGTACATGCTTTACCAAAAGTAGAGTTTGCAGATGTGTCCATTATTTTTGCCTACCTTGTTTTTTTTAATGTGATTCTTTCGTACGGAATGGAAACTGCTTTTTTCCGTTTTTACAATCTTGAAGACGATAAAAAAAATGTTGTTTCTACGTCTACAGTTTCACTTTTCTGGTCATCAATTATTTTCCTTTTTATCACATTGCTTTATAGGCAAACTATTGCTCATTGGATTGGTGTAAAAACAGAATATATCACCTATACCATTTGGATTTTAGTGCTAGACGCATTAGTGATCATACCATTTTCAAAATTAAGGGCTGAAAATAGACCCATGAAATATGCAGTGATTAAAATTGCTAACGTGGGAATTAATTTTGCATTGAACCTGTTTTTTTTATTGGTTTTGCCTAACCTTTCAAAAGAAAATTTTTTAAGCACTATTTACTTCGAGAACTTCCAAGTGGGTTATATTTTTGTGTCTAATTTACTGGCAAGTTTGTTTACATTCATTGTAGTTTCAAGAAACTACTTTACAATTAGTTGGCACTTCGACACTCAGTTATGGAAAAGAATGATGGGCTATGGACTACCTATTCTTATAGCTGGTATTGGTTTTGCAATTAATGAACATTTTGATAAAATTTTACTTGAAAAACTTCATGTTTCCAAGGCCGATATTGGAGCCTATTCA
>CBFHBH010000364.1:0-2743 GCA_965653735.1 uncultured Flavobacterium sp.
GACTGATATGGGGCATTGATAAGATAATCTCTTTTATCAATCATTTTAAGAATACTTCCATCTAAATGTAATCCTTCAACTGGAAGTGGAGAGTTTACTTTATATAGTAAATCATATCTACCTAAGTTAGGAAAATCCATATAATCTCTTCGGTTATGATAACGACCTCCAGGGATTATACTATCTTTAGAATCGATTCCCATTCTGCGAAGAAAAAACTTAAGCGTATCTTTATCTATGGTCTGATCATATATAAATCGAACTGGTTCTCCAATTCTTCTATCTTTAACACTCGAAGAAATTTTTTCGATAAAACTTTTATTCAAATCACTATCTAACTCTAACTGAGCATCTCTAGTAATTTTAATCATATGAGCCGAAATACTTTCATAATCGAAAATATTAAAGATTTTATGAAGATTATACCGAATAACATCATCAAGCAAAATAATATACTGCTTATCGTTATTTGAAGGTAACACTACAAATCTGTTGATTGTTTTTGGGATTTCTATAACGGCATAACGAATATCCTTCTTAACTTTCATCTTCTCCAAAATCGAAGAATTTTCAGTAGGACTCATTACTAATTTAACAGCTAAGTATCCAGAGGTGTCTTTAAGTAACGGAAACTCATCAAGGTCATTTAAAATAATAGTTACAAGCTCAGGACTAACCTTTTGATTGAAGAAATCTTTTAAAAACATTTGTTGTTCTTTATTGATTTCAGTTTCATTAATAATATAAATGCCTTCCTTTTCTAACTCTTTTTCAATAATACTTAAAATACGTAAACTTTCAGATTGTTGGTCAATCACAGTTTCTGTAATATCTTTTAAGAGTTTTTGCGATGAAATCCCTCCAAGTATATCTTCATTTGTTTGTCCAGTCATATTTAAACGACGGATTGCAGCATACCTTACTCTAAAAAACTCATCTAAATTATTCGAAAAAATACCCAAAAACCTCATTCTATCTAGCAATGGTACTCTTTCATCTGCAGCTTCTTGTAATACTCTAAAATTAAATGCTAACCAGCTCTTTTCTCTATCTATATATCGGTTTTCAGTCAATTTCTTTAGGAAAAACAGTTTTAATCGTTTTTCCTCCGTTAATATTTTTCCAACTACTTTGCTCGAATTGTAAAAACACAAATCCAGCTGTAGGAACATTATCTATATATTTATTTCCAAATTTATTGACAAAATTTGTAATAGCCTCGTTATGTCCAAAAAGAATTAAATTATCAATTGCATCATTAGATTTTTTAATTTCTGATTCTAATTGACTTTCATCAAACGTATATAACTTGTCAATAAAATTAATTTTTGACACATCTATTTTAAGCGTCTCACAAAAAATCTTACATGTTTCTGAAGCTCTCACTGCTGTACTGCACCAAAATACTAAATTTTCCGGTAAAATACTAGCCACTTTTTTAGCCACTTTTTCTACAGCTAAGATACCTCTCGCTTCAAGAGGTCTTTGTTTATCAGTGATTCCAAAATCCCAACTAGATTTTGCATGTCTAACTAAAATTAATGACTTCATAATCTAACTTTAAACAATTATAAATTAAATACTTAAAAAATTGATTTATATCTTTTTTTATAGAAAAATAGTTACTTCATGGATAATTATTGTGATTTTATCGAAAAAAGTAAAACCAGTGAACACTTTTTTATTTAATGTAATAATTTAGCATTGTTAAAGGTAAATAAAAATACCAATAACAAGTTTCCATAAATAGTAAATTCACAATACCACTTCGCAGAATTTACAATTTACTTTTTACCCAAAAATCCATTATAGTTTCATTATTGCCTTGTTCTGTTATAACTAATCTTTTAGCTATAACCGACTCGTTATCTCATTTTTTAACTAAAACGCGATGTTTATGGAAAATTCTACTATTTTGCATACGAATCCAAACCGCAAGCAAAATCTCTTCCTGACACTTGTGCTATTATGCACAACCATTGCTTTTTCGCAAAATCCATACGACTGTAACAACTGTTCTTCTCAAGATATTAGTGTACAGAAAGTTGAATTGGTTTCTGCGACCTCTGATGGGAATGGTGGTTATATCCCCCTTCCAGCTACCTGTAATAGTGGAGACACTATGAACGGATATTTAAAAGTTACTTTAGATCAAAATTCTACGACTCGATATGGGATTCAGATAAGTGCCGATGTTTATGTGAATGACGTATTTAGCACTGCTATTAATTTTGAAAGTTGTAATTCATTTAATTCTGGAACATACTCTTTGTATATTCCTCTTATAGGCAACCCAATAAGTTGGACCTGTGGCACAACACTTTCTTTAAGAAAAATTTTTATAGGATGGGGAAATTCTGTCGCAAATAATATTTGTAACGTTGGAAACTGTGATGTTGGACCTAAATGTTACAAATATAACATTGACACTAATTTTGTGGTTATAACTCCTTTGAGTGTAAATTTTACTGCTGTTGGATCTTGTCCTCCAAATAATTTAGCGCAAACATTTGTTTTTAATTCAACTACAAGTGGAGGTGTGACACCATATAGTTATAGTTGGATTGTTACAAAAAACGGAAATCCTGTTCCAGGATCACCTTTTTCTGGATCACCTCTTACATTAAATTTTTCTAATTTGGGAGGCGCTGGGACTTACTCTGTTTCATTACAAGTAACGGATAGTAATACCCCTCCAACTGTGAGCACAAATACACAAACTATAACTGTTGGCTCTTGTTGT
>CBFHBH010000365.1:0-2743 GCA_965653735.1 uncultured Flavobacterium sp.
ACACGAAATTTCAACAGTATCTTCACCAGAATAAGAATTTGGTCCTTTAAACACTGCTACTAACACCTGATCTAAAGTTTTTTCTTGCCCTGAGCCTGTCGAAGGGTCAATAATATGACCCAAATGTAATGTGTGTGATTTTTGTTTCGTTAAGTCTTTATTTTGAACCGATTTAAAAACCTGATTGGCAATAGCAATAGCATCTTTACCTGAAATTCTAATCACAGCAATAGCACCAGCACCAGATGGAGTAGCTAAAGCAACAATAGTATCATTAGGAATCATATTATATTCAATTTTTTGCAAAGATAAGGAATTGGCATCGGTTTGATACAGAACAATAAGTTTCTAAATTACTGCCCAAAAAATATAATATTAAGCCAATTCATAACTCATAATTCATAATTAACAATTATCCTTAAATTAGCTATAAAATAAAAGCATCATGAAACACACCCTTTTTTCTGCAACCATATTTTTGATGATATCTGTAGCTTCATGTCAAGAAAAGAGCGAACTGGAAATGGTATATTCTTTGCCTAAATCACTTAAAGAAGTATCAGGAATAGAGTGGGCGAACAATAAGCTATGGGGTGTTGAAGATAGTGGTAATGATAATGTATTGTATCAACTTGATGAAAAAGGTGATATAGCACATAGTTTTATGATTAGCAACGCTACCAACACTGATTGGGAAGATTTAGCTTCGGATGCTGAGGGTAATATCTACATTGGTGATTTTGGTAATAATGATAATGATCGCAAAGATTTATGCATTTATAAAATCAGTAAAGATTCACTAGGGAAGGAGCAAAGTCAAGCAGTAACTAAAACCATTTTTAGTTATCCAGAACAAAAAGAATTTCCTCCTAAAAAGACCGAAAGAGTGTTTGATGTAGAAGCATTTGTCGTATATAAAGACCATTTTTATCTCTTCACAAAAAACAGAAGCAAAAATTCTGATGGAACAGTATTATTGTATAAGATTCCTAATAAACCTGGAAACCAACCTGCACAACAAATGGGTTCGTTTATTACTTGCCCAGAATTTAATACTTGTGCCATTACCGCAGCAACCATTAGTCCTAATGGACAACGATTGGCTTTATTGAGTCATAACACAGTTTGGTTGTTTCAAGATTTTAAATACGATCGTTTCTTTGAAGGTAAAAAAACCGAATTGCCTTTAAACCATTACTCACAAAAAGAAGCCATGACGTTTAAAGACAATTTTACACTATTAATTGCTGACGAAAAAGTAAAGAAATCGGGTGGTAAGATGTATGAATTCAAATTAAAGAACTAAAACCCAAAACCTAACCCGAAAGCAATTCTGTTTCCATCAGAACCGTTAAAGTAAGTAAGTCTGGCGGTTACTGTATTCAGTCCGTTTAGCCATAAACCACCTCCAACTGACTGATGCCATTTGTTGGAATCTTCTCCATCAAGCCATACACGTCCGTAATCGTAACCTCCAAGTATTCCGTACTGCATAGGTAGCAGACTTTGGCGTATTTTACCTATTTTCAAACGTAAATCAGTGCTCTGAAAGAAAGATTGTTTTCCTAAGAAGCGTTCAGTACGATAACCTCTTAAATCATAATCACCTCCAATAGTAGCACCTTGATAAAATTCATAATTGTTATTTAAAACAGCTTTGGCTTTTAATAAAGTTCCTAAAACAAGATTTCCGTTTGTGGTTATTTTATGGCTTATTCCATAAGTTCCTTCCAGATAAGGAAAATTACGTTTTGAATCATTTAAATTAGTTTTCCAGCTTGTCAATACCGAGAAAGTCATTCCCATAGTAGGGTTTGAAGCATTGTCATAGTTTTCATATCCGTATTTAAAATCGATTCCGGCAAATTGTTGATAATCAAAAACTTTTGAATTTACAATTCCTGTTTGATTAATGAATCTATCTGTAGTTTCTTCCACTTCAATGATCTTATTCATATTTTTTGTGAGGTCGATAACTATCTGATCAGATAAAGACTGTCCAAGAAGGCCTGTCCCGGCGCCTCTAGCCGTTATCGTTATATTCCTTCTAAAACAATGTTGGCAAATAATTTCTAAGTCAGTTGTAGTTCATTCCAAGTGCATCGTCATTATTTTTAACTTCATTTCCGTAACCAAAATAGTTGATACTAAAATTTGGAGTAGTATACCTCGCATCCATCACGAAATCCCAGTTCCCAATTGCTTTTGTATAGGTGCCTTTGTAAAATAATTCAAAACCTTCGGTAGCAAAGTAATAATTTCCTTTAAACTGTTGTTTTTGCTGATAAGGATTGTTTTTGAATCCGTATTTGGTATAATCAAGTGCCACGCCTAGTTTTACTCCATCATCAGGATTTGAACCAATAGAAGGCATAATCATTAACGCATTAAAAAGAGGTCTTTTGTAATAGTAATCATTAAGATCATAGTCATCTGATAAAGCTATGCAAGCCTTTTCTTTATTGTCAAAGGTGTTTTCTTTTGATTTGAAATCATGTATTTTCACACCGCTACTTTCTTCAATGTGATATGTGTCATTGTTTTGACCACCTATTAATCGAACAAAAATCGGATTTGATGTATTACCTTTTACTTCAAAAACATCTTCATCGTCCAGTCCATAAATCAATATTTCTTTAGTATTGTTTTTATTGTAAACCTTACTGAATCGTTCTACTTCACCATCTTTTTTCAAACGGATAATTTTTATATATGGTTAAAGTAAAATTGTAGATTCTTTTTA
>CBFHBH010000366.1:0-2738 GCA_965653735.1 uncultured Flavobacterium sp.
CAGTCTCTGTCAACGGAATATCAGTAATAGAAAAATCTTCTTCAGTGTAATGATAGTATTTTTTATCATAAACTTCGATAGGCGCATTGTAACCTAATTTATCGCTACGCATCATTTGAATATCCAACTGTACTGTACGCTTACTTACCGAAGTTTCTTTCCCTTCATATTCATATAAAGCTTCAGAACAAGCTTCTATTAAGTCTTCCAGTGTCCACTGACGGTATTTGTTTTGTAAACATTTATCAATGGTTCTATAGCGGATGAGAGCGTTTTTATTTTGAGCCACAATTTTGAATTATAAATTATTAGTTTCTTGTTTTATAGCAAATCAATTTCTTTTTTGATATTTGCTCTGGCTTGTTGTTCATAAATATTCTGAAACACTTCGGTTTGGTAGATATGCTCGTGTTCTAGGAAATGTTCTAAAGCTTTTTTGCGCCCAGGATTGTATAAAAAATCAGGATAGATACTGTATTCTTTTCGTATCTGTTTATAATACGTTACATATTCATCCCAATCCTTTGAAAGAATCTTTAAATCAAAATCAATCATCCATTTTTCATCTTCGTTTACTGTTGGTTGATGTGTTTTGGTCACCATAATAAGATCAAAAACCAATTCTTTATTAATAGTTGTTGTATCAGGAAGAATTTTTACTGTAAATTCAGCACTTTTCAGTTCATTATCTTTTCGAGTACTGTTATACACATAGTCATGATAAAAAATAGCATACAACACTTCATCAGGAAATTGAATTTCATCTTTGTACTTTTCAAACCAGAAAATCATTTCTTCTAAATGTGTCAAATTGTGATACTGTCTTGACTTATGCGAATAGGCTTTTTGAAGCTCTGCCCATCTTGCAGAGATGTTTTCTTTTGGAAAGTTATTCTTTACAAGAAGTTCTTCGAAAATTTGTTGAAGGTTCATTAAAATTGATTTTTATCAAAATTAATGTTCTTTTTTTTCTACGCAAAGCAATTGCATACATATTTAAGTTTTGAAAAGTAATATATAGTTAAGATCGAGTTAAACATTCATTTTTACTTTATTCTTATTTATTCTATGAGTATAATTTTTACTAGTTTTGCCGCTCCTTAAAAAATCTACACATGAAAAAGAAATACCTTTATTTTATTTTATTTTATTCTTCGTTAATTTTAACATTTTTTCTCAGGTAACCACTGTATCTACTATTGCTGGAACTGGTGAAAGTGGGTATCTTGATGGTTCTGTAAATGATGCTAAATTTAGTTATCCAGGAGCAGTTGCTGTTGATGTAAATGGTATTGTATATGTTGCTGATACAGGTAATGATAGAATCCGTAAAATAGATTCTAACGGAATAGTAACTACTCTTTCTGGTGATGGAACTAATGGTTTTTTAGATGGTGGCCCAACTATAGCCAAATTTGCTTCAATTACTGATATTGCAATAGATGCTTCAGGTAATTTATATGTAACAGATTTTGGAAACAATAGAATTCGAAAAATTACACCATCAGGCTTTGTGTCTACAGTAGCAGGAAGTGGCGTTTCTGGATTTTCTGATGGAAATAATTTAGACGCAGCCTTTAGAAATCCTGCCGGATTAACAATTGACGGATCTGGAGATATTTATGTTGCTGATCAAAACAATAAAAGAATAAGAAAGATATCTGGAGGACAAACCACTACAATTGCTGGTGACGGTACTGATGGTTATTTAGATGGAAATGCATTATCAAGTAAGTTTAGTTTCCCTACAGATCTTGAATTTATTGGTCAGGATTTGTATATCGTCGATAATTGGAATAATAAAATACGTAAAATAGCTTCAGGCCAAGTTTCAACTTTAACAGGTAATGGTTATGGATTTTTAGATGGATCTTTAGGAGTTGCTAAATTTAGCAATCCCCTTAATATTGCTGTTAATTCGAATGGTGACATATTTATTTCAGATACTGTAAACAATAGAATTCGTAAAATCTCAGGAAATCAGGTTTCTACCTATGCCGGTAGTGGTGCATCTGGTTCTGGAGATGGTAATCCGTCTACAGCTACATTTACCAACCCAAATGGTATTGCAATAGATAGTAATGGTAACTTGTATATTGCTGATGGTCCTAATCATAAAATTAGAAAAATTTCGACTTCAGGTATTTTAGACGTTAAAGAGTTTGATAAAGAAAACGAAATGGAGCTTTATCCTAATCCTGTAGAAGATAATCTTACTTTAAAGTCTTCACAAAATGAATTTTTAATGTTATTGGATAATACAGGAAAAAAAATTGGTGATGTAAAATTAAACGCTAACGAAAATAAAAATATTGATTTTAGCAATTTATCAAATGGTGTTTACTATCTGACTGACGGCAAGCAAAAATCTGCTAAAATTATCAAGGAATAAAGAATACCATTTAAATTTTACAATTATCCACCTGATAGGTTTTAAACTTATCAGGTGTTTTTTTTATATGCGCAAAATAATTGCGTAGCAGGGTTTCAACTTTGTATCATCAAAACAGAATAACCCGATAATTCAGCGGAGGTTGTCGGGTTTGCCAAAGCAAAATATAAAAGACCTTGTAGCTTAAAGGGAAAAGCCTATAACAAAATATTACTTACTATAGAGTTTACGGATATTCCGGTTAGACCTGCGCGGACTAATGGGTAGAATTTACAGAAGCACCGAAATCGTTGGGGAAAGTAGGGAAGCGTATTTACAGCCATGCAGCTCAGTGATGAGTATGTGA
>CBFHBH010000367.1:0-2737 GCA_965653735.1 uncultured Flavobacterium sp.
TCATTTCATTTGGTAGATTACGAACAGTGATCGTTTCAATCATTTCCAGTTCTCTTTTCCCCATTTTGAATTTCAGTAAAGATTTTGCTCCTGGCTGACCAGGCTCTCCACTCATATGCTCAAAACTTTCTAAACCTTTCATCCATAATTTTAAATTATCAGGATTATCAAATAATTCAATGACTTTGTCAATAGGTTTATTAATATCTATTTGAGTAGTGTACTTCATAATTTGGTTTTGTTTGATTATCAAATGTAACAGTTTTAAGAAAGGATGCAAAACTTCTAATTAAAACACTAATGTTTTTTCAATTTTACTATTTTTACGCAAACTAAACAATGACTTTTCAGAATACCCTTGAATTTGCACAACAACTAGATTCTCAAGATGAATTAAAAAACTATAGAAAAGAGTTTGTTTTCCCTCAACATAAAGGGAAAGATGTTATATACTTTACAGGTAATTCATTAGGATTACAACCTAAGAAGGCAAAAAATTATGTGAATGACGTAATGGATGATTGGGCTAATCTAGCCGTTGAAGGTCATTTTTATGCAGAGAAACCATGGTGGGACTATCAAGAACGTTTCTCTGAACCACTAAGTAAAATTGTAGGGGCAAAACCAAGTGAAGTTACTGTTATGAATACTTTGACAGTTAATTTGCACTTGTTGATGGTGTCGTTTTACAGACCAACTCCTATGCGTTTTAAAATTATTTGTGAGGAAAAGGCTTTTCCTTCAGATCAATATATGTTTCAAAGTCAAGTAAGACATCATGGGTATAACCCTGAAGAAGCAATTATTGAAATTAAAAGAAGAGATGGAGAAAATAACATTCGTTTAGAAGATATTTTAAGTAAAATTGAAGAGGTAGGACAAGTTTTTGATATGAAGGCTATAACAGATGCTGGGCATAAGGTTGGAGCAAATGTTGGTTTTGACTTAGCCCATGCTGCTGGAAACATAAAGTTAGAACTTCACAACTGGGATGTGGATTTTGCAGCATGGTGTTCTTATAAGTACATGAATTCAGGGCCAGGAAATGCTTCAGGATGTTTTGTGCACGAAAAGCATCATCATTCAAATTTACCTCGATTTGCAGGTTGGTGGGGACATAACAAAGAGCGTCGTTTTAAAATGGAACCTCAATTTGATCCAGTTCATGGTGCTGATGGTTGGCAGATAAGTAATTTACCAATACTATCATTAGCTCCTTATTTAGCTTCGGTAGAAATGTTTGCAGAAGTGGGAATGGAAAAATTAATCAAGAAGAGAGATTTGATAACAAGTTATCTTGAATTTATTCTTCATGAAATTGATAAAGAAATTCCAGGAACTGAATTTGAAGTAATTACTCCAAAAGAAGCAAAAGAAAGAGCTTGTCAATTGTCAGTTTATCTTCATGGGCAAGGACGTGAATTGTTTGATTATCTAATGTCTAACGGTGTTATAACTGATTGGCGTGAACCTAATGTGATACGTTTAGCTCCTGTTCCTTTTTACACTTCGTTTGAAGATATGTACAATTTTGGACAAATATTAAAACAAGGGATTTTAAAATAATTTAACATTTTTGTTGTTATTTGTTTGTTTTTTGGTTGATTTTTCATTCTATTTGTCGAAACTAACTAAAAACCAAATTGTAATGAAAAGAATTTTACTTCCAGTAATTCTTTTTGCTAATATGGCTTTTTCACAAACAAGTGAATTTGAAACTAAGGCAAAAAGTTTTATTGCTTCCAAATCTAAAGAGTTAAACATAAGCTCGGCACATGATTTTAAATTAGTCCACACAAGGAAAATTGGTGATACCGAAGTCTTAAGATTTCAACAAATGTTAAATGGTGTTCCTGTTTTTCATGCTGAAATAATTGTAAATTTAAATAGCATTGGTGAGGTTGTATACTATACCAATAGTTATAAAAAAGACATTCAAAATATTGATGTTACTCCATCTATTACCCAGCAAGATGCTAAATTGAAATCAAATATTGCACTAAAATCAACAGGAGAAATAACGTTTCAAGAAGTTGGTTTGTTTGTTGATGATTTTGGTCAATCAACAAAATTAGCATATAAAGTTTCTACTCAAATTGATGATTTACCAGGTGATTGGGAAGTGTTTGTAGATGCAAAAACAGGTGAGGTTTTATCTGTAAAAGATGTTTCTGTGTATCATAATGAAAATGATGTGACAGAAAAAAAATCAAAAGATGTAAATGTGCCTTTTTTCAAAGCACCTCTTGCATATGTGTCTGGGACTGGAATGGTTTTTAATCCAGATCCATTGTCTGCTGCACATGTCGCTTATGCAGGTAATTATGTAGATAATAATGATGCGACAAATGCTGAATTAGATGCTGCAAGGACTTCTGTTGTTCTTCCTGAAATTGATTTAACAGGAGGGGTTTATCGTTTAAAAAGTAGTTATTTAGATATTTTGGATTTTGAAAATCCTAAAAAAGGTCTTTTTACCCAAGCTACAAGTGCTTTTAATTTTACACGTGACAATGATGCTTTCGAAGCGGTAAATTCTTTCTATCACATGGATAAGAGTTTACGTTATATTGATCAAACTCTTGGTGTTATTTGTGTGCCTCAACAAAATGGAGGCGATTTAATGTATGATCCTTCTGGATTAAATGGCCAAGATAATTCGCATTTTATTCCTTCTTCTGACAGAATTGCTTTTGGAGAGGGTTGTGTTGATGATGCTGAAGATGCAGATGTAGTT
>CBFHBH010000368.1:0-2736 GCA_965653735.1 uncultured Flavobacterium sp.
ACAAGCTCAGCCCGAACGGGATGTGGAGAAGCGCTGCGCCGCCTACTGAGGTTTCCGTCAGTCACGACACTCTCCGATCCGTTCGCACTGAGCCTGTCGAAGTGCCTTTGCTTACTACTAATAAATGGAAGTTGGGTCATACTTTTGGAACCTCGGGAATGCTTAGTGTGGAATTAGCGATAATGATGATGCAAAACAACACATTTATTCCAGTGCCATTTGTGCAAAATAAAACTGTTAAAAAACCAATAAGAAAAGTGTTGGTTAATGCAGTAGGATTTGGAGGAAATGCAGTAAGTATTTTGTTGACTTTGTAATAAATTTTTTGTGTCCTTTTTTTGAAAAATATTTTTTAAGCACAAAAAGTGTGTCTTTTTTATAAATTAAATTATTTAGACACAAAATCCGTTTCCTTTTTGTGAAAAATATTATTTAGACACAGGTTTTAAAAAGATTCAAGTTCATTTATTTTATCAAAAACCAAATAACTCTCCCAGCCCTTTCGTAGTAAATAATCAGAAACTTTTTTCTTTTTTTTCTGAAGATTTCTCTCTAGAACACTATTCCATTGTTTTTCGGCTAGGAGATGGAAATTCTCAATATAAGTTTCTTGAGGAATTTCTTTTAAAGCATTGGTAATGTTGTATTTAGAAATATTTCGTAATTTTAACTCGTTTTCAATTCGAAATTTCCCCCATTTTTTAATGTTGTGTTTTCCTCTGGCAAAACTACAGGCAAAGCGTTCTTCGTTCAAGAAGTTATGTTCGATAAGATGAACGATAATGTGATCTATGGCTTGTGGAATCATGCCAAGCGATTTAAGTTTTGTGAAAACTTCATCATGACATCTATCCTGATAGGAGCAATAGTACTCCAGTTTTTTTGTTGCTTCTTCTACAGTATATACTTTCGAATTCATGCAGTAAAATTATCAAAAACTATCTAAAATTTAAAAATGTAAGAAATTACATATTTGTAAAAAATGCGAAAATCTCAGGTTTTATCGACTATTGGTAAGATTTAACGATAAAATTAACTATAATTTCTTTTTTTATTCTGAAAGAATGATATATTTGCCCGCTTTATTTTAGACTAAGCGATTGGTTTTCATAGAGCGTTTTACAAAATTAAAACAGATACAATGAGAATTAAATTACTTATTTTTTCTTTACTTTTTAGTGTTCTTGGATGGGGACAAGTATGGACCTATGATTTTGGAACAGGAACAGGAACACATCCTACAAATACAATTAGTACTACTTTTTTGACTTCTACTCCTGTTGGTGGTGGTACTTATAGGGTACGAACTGGTACAGGAGGAGGAACAATAGTATTAGCTAATCCAGGAACAACTCTTGGAGCTGGTTCTGAGCTACAAATTCAATCATCAACAAGCGCTTCTACCAATAAATTTGGAGTATACGATTGGAATACACCTTCGACTGTTGCTTATCTAAAAGGGAAAATTAGAAATACATCTGGTACCACAGGGAACTTAAATATTTCTTTAGGGTTAAATACAATTGGTAGTGATAGTAATGGCTACACAAACCATTATAATAATTCTGTCGCTTCTTTAACTATAACATATACAGCAGGAGCAATATCTGCTATTAATAGAAGAATTTCTGGTTCAAATGTTGTTGTTACAGGTTCTGGATTGGCAAAAGATACTGATCAATCAATTGAAATTTATGCCAATAATGGAGCGGCGTCAACAACTTATTATACAGGAGGAACAACTTATACATTAAATTCACAACAATGGGATTTATGGGTAGGAGGAACAAAAATATCACCTGCTGGCGGATGGGCTAAAGCGGGAACTTTAGCTTCAGGTACAAACATGTCTGGGTTTGGTTTTTTTGCAGAGTCAAGCACAACTAATAGTGCATTTTTATATATAGATGATCTGGAGTATTCAAATACTTTACCACCAACTCCTACCTACACAATGACGTACAATGGTAATGGTAACGATGGAGGTACAGCACCAGTAGATGCAAGTAGTCCATATGCTTCAGGTTCAACCGTTACGGTTTTAAATTCTGGAACTTTAACAAGAACTGGTTATACTTTTAGTAGTTGGAATACTGTTTTTGATGGAAGCGGAACTTCTTATGCGCCTGCTGCTACTTTTACTATTTCGGCAAATACAACATTATACGCACAATGGGCTGTAGCAAGTTGTACGCCACCATCTACTCAGGCTTCGGCTTTAACTTCAAACGGAGAAACATTGGATGGATTCAATGTGAATTGGACAGCGGGGAATGGTAATGGAACCATGATTGTTGTAAGACCTTTGGCAGCTGCAGCTACACCGCCATCAAGCGGAACAGCTTATACGCCTAATTTGGCTTGGGCATCCGCAGGTCAAATAGACACAAATAACAGAGTAATTTTTAGAGGAACTGGAACATCTTCAGGAACCATCACTGGTTTAAATGCTGGTGCTGAGTATAAAGTTACGGCTTACGAATACAATGCCGCTGGAGATTGTTATAATTTAACTTCGCCTGTAACTATATCGGCTTATACAAAAGCATTAGAGCCAACAGCTCATGCAGCTAGTTTTACTTGTGTGACGGCTTCTACAACTCAAATTAATTTAAGTTTTTCTAATGCCAGTACAATTACTAATGCGGCAGGATATATTTTACTTCAGTCTACAACAGGAGTGCCTACTGGTGTTCCTACTGATGGTAATTTTTATACTGCAGGTACAGTAATTGG
>CBFHBH010000369.1:0-2708 GCA_965653735.1 uncultured Flavobacterium sp.
TGCTTTTGCTACGGTATTTCCACCTTCATAAGCTACTTTCAAACGATCCATATCGGCATCGTATAAGTACACTTGTGTTTTTAATACCTCAGCCGCTTGTTTCGCAATTGCTTCGTCGTTTCCTAAAGCCAAATCCAATAATACTACTATTGAAGGCCCACCTTTCATGTGTGATAACAATTCGAAAGCAAAGGCTGGAGTGATTTCAGCTACTGTCGCTTCGCCTAAAATGATTTCTTTTAAAAATTTAGCTTTCACACCTGCAGCCGGAGTAGTTCCAGGTAATGTGTTGTAGATAAAAAACTTAAGAGAATCTTCTCTATTTGGGTTATTTGTATCTTTAATTTGAGCAATAATCTCACTTAACAATTCAGCGCCATCAATTGGTTTTGGATAAAGCCCTTGACCTTTTCTTTCTTCAATTTCTTTAATATAATCGCTATAAATACTCATTTGAATGTTTTTAGAATTAACTGTGTTTATTTTTTTTTGTTTGTTTAAAAATTCTAGGCAAATTTAATCAATACGACTTGAATTAAAAAATATTTAGCATTTCATTAAATTCAAAAGAATATTATTTATAAACATTCTATTTTGATGAAAATATTTCAACAAAACCATTCTTTTTAACATATTATTTAATAATTCGTAAAAATTAAAAAATATATTATCAAATCGTAAAAAATCTGGATTTAAAATTGAAATATTAGCAAACGCATAACATTTAACTTAAAGAAAAGTAGAATAAAAACAGCTGTTTTTATTTAACAATTTTAACAGATTGTCGAGAGGTATTTGAATGAAAATTAACATAGTAGACCCCTTTAGGGAAGTTAAAATCGAATTCAAATGTTTTTTTCTGAGGAAAATCGACATCTAATTGTTTCAATTCACATAGTCTTCTTCCTAAATTATCATAAAGTTCGATAATAAGATGATCAGCGTCTTTAAAATCAACCGTGATATTTAGCTTATCGTTAATAGGATTTGGATGAATTTTAACCGATAAAGGCGGCACCAGAGCTTCCTGAACCTGATTGCTACTTAAAGTACTATCAAATTTATATATGGTTGATCCTGAAGCATATGCTAAGTCTTGATTTATGATGAAAATTCTGTTCAGGCTTCCTCCAATTCCCATGTCTGTCCATGTAGTACCAGCATCAAAAGTTTCAAAAAAACCAGTATTGTGGCCTCCCATCCAGCCATGGTTTTCTGTTATAAATCCAACTGCCTGAATATCTGTTTCTGGTGCATTTTTACTCACCCATGTAACTCCAGCATCAGTAGATTTTATCAATTTTCCAAGATTTGGCGCCACTGATTCGATTGATCCAAACATTATATTGCTATTTCCTTGAAGTGTTTGCAATTTCCACACATATTCCCCTGGAACACCACTATTAAAAATTTGCGTCCAAGTAGCTCCTCCATCAGTGGTCTTTAAAATGATACCTCCTGCTGCATTTCTACCAGACACAAAACCATTATTTTCATCTAAGAACATGATTTCCACTAAGCCTGTTGCATAAGCAGACATATTAATGTATTGCCATGTTGCACCAGAATCTGTAGATTTTATGATAAATGGCGGTACATTCATATACGAACCACAACCGAATACGGTAGAAGTTCCTACACAATCTAAACCACATACCGCTCGCGGTGCTGTTCCAATATTAGTGACTTCAGTCCAAGTTGTACCTCCATCAACTGTTTTATAAAACTTATTGTTAGTTAGAGTTCCTACAAATCCGATGTTTGCGTTTAAAAACTCAATATTTCTAAAATATGTATTTATCCCCAAAGTGGCTTCTGACATTTGTGGTGTCCATGTCAAACCTCCATCTGTAGTCTTATAAACTGCTGCATTTGATCCGTTTGCTGCCCATCCCAAATTATCATTAAGAAAAAAAACATCGTCAAATCTACTTCCATTTGTATTAAGATAAGCAGATGACAACGGATGCCATTGTGATTGTGAGAAACCAGTAATTGACAATAATAAGAGCAATGATTTTACAACAGATTTCATAAAAAGGAAAATTAAAACAATTTTTTGATGATATTCTCTTCAGAGATTCCTTCGGCGTCAGCTTTGTAATTCTTGATAATTCTATGACGTAAAATTCCTGTTGCAACCGCTTGCACATCTTCTATATCCGGAGAAAATTTTCCATTAAGTGCTGCATGTGTTTTGGCAGCTAAAATTAAATTTTGTGAAGCTCTTGGTCCTGCTCCCCAGTCTAAATAGTTTTTAACAAAATCTGTAGCCAAAGGATTTTCAGGTCTTGTTTTTGACACTAAGGTTACTGCATATTCTATTACATTATCAGCAACAGGAATTCTACGAATTAAATGTTGAAAATCGATAATTTCCTGAGCTGTAAACAATGGATTTACCTTAACCGAAGAATCTGTAGTAGTACTTTTTACCACTTGCACTTCCTGCTCGATAGGGTTTTGTGTTGCCAATACGAAGAACGGCAATTCTAACTTGTAATGATGTCCTGCAATCGTAACTGCTTTTTCTTGCATTGCTTCCAGCAAAGCTGCTTGGGTTTTAGGAGGCGTTCTATTAATCTCATCGGCAAGAATGATATTTGAAAATATTGGCCCTTTAATAAATTTAAAACTTCTATTTTCATCAAGGATTTCACTACCTAATATATCCGAAGGCATTAGGTCTGGTGTGAACTGAATACGAT
>CBFHBH010000370.1:0-2702 GCA_965653735.1 uncultured Flavobacterium sp.
CTATACAGATGCAGCATGTACAATTCCTTATACAGCAGGAACCACACTTGCCTCACCTGACATATGGATTAAACCAACTTTGACCCAATTAGAAACTGGCAGTTATTCGTTTACAGCAAATGCCAACTTAGCAAATGGATGTACAACTAGTGCAACTATAAATGTTACTAACAAAACTAAAGTGTGGAAAGGAACAACAAATAATGATTGGAATACAGCAAGCAATTGGTCACCTGTAGGGGTACCTACTGCAAATGATTGTGTTATCATTTCAACTGGCACAACATCTCAAATAATGAATACTCCAAACGCACTAGCTAAAAATCTTAAAATAAAAGGAACAGGTATTCTTGATTTACAATCAGGAAGAAATTTAACAGTAACTGACTGGATTAATGTTGAAAGTGGAGCAACTTTTAATGTACGAAACAGTGCAAACTTAGTTCAAGTAACTGCATCACCTTCTCCTGCAAATTCTGGAGATATCAAAATGGAAAGAACAGCCTTTATAGATTATAGAGATTATGTGTATTGGTCATCTCCTGTAGCTGGATTCAATTCTGCAAATATCTCTACTTTCTCAAACAATACTAATCTATACAAATGGATCCCAACAGTTGCAGGCAATGGTGTTGGTAATTTTGGAAATTGGACAAACGGGACAGAAATAATGGTAATTGGAAAAGGATATATTGAAAGAGGACTTAATAATGCTCCATTAAATTCACCTGTGAATTTTACATCAACTTTTACAGGGGTACCTAACAATGGAAACATCACAACTCCTATTTCAAGAGGAACTTACAATACAGTTGGGACATATCCTTCACCATACTCTCCAACCAACGCTAATCAAGACGACGACAATTGGAATTTACTAGGAAATCCCTACCCTTCATCACTTGATGCTAAAGCTTTTTTAACAGCAAATGCAGCAAATCTTGATGGATTTGTTAAAATATGGAGACACGGTATCGCTCCAAGTACATCGGCAGCAGACCCTTTTTACAATAACTATGCATACAATTATGACCCAACAGATTATTTAACATACAACCTTTCAGGGGCACAAACTCAAAGCGGTTTTGATGGTTATATTGGTGCAGGACAAGGATTTATAACCAAAATGCTTCCTACCAGTGCTGCCTCTTCTGCAAATGCAGTATTTAATAATACTATGAGAAGTAGTGCTTTTAGAAATGATCAGTTTTATAAAAACACAAATAGTATTCCAGAAGGTAGAGTTTGGATTGATTTAGTATCATCAACTGCAAGCAGTTCAATTTTAGTAGCTTATGTAAATGGCGCAACAAATCAAAAAGATCAATTATATGATGCTCAAGCAGATTTAAAATCAACGTTCAGCTTTTATTCATTACTTGAGGGATATGATAGAAATATTATTCAAGGTAGAAGTGTTCCTTTTGATCAAAACGATTTAGTTCCATTAGCAATAAAAATACCAGCCGTTGGAAATTATACAATAGCTATCCAAGGCATCGATGGTTTCTTTAGTGATTCAACTCAAAATATATATCTGGAAGATAAATTATTAAATGTTATTCACAACTTACGTTCTGCTCCTTATCATTTTAGTATATCAACTGCTGGTGAAATTTTAGATAGATTTGTTTTACGTTACACAAATCAAACACTATCCAATAGCACTTTTGATTATAACAATACTGTCGGAATTTATGCTGATACGAATAGCATCAATGTTAAATCTAGTATTGAGCACATAAAACAAGTTACAGTTTATGATATTCTTGGAAAAACATTAATAAGCAAAACTAAGGTAGGTAAAAATGAAATTTCAATAAATGAATTAAAACCTACTACAAGCGTATTAATTATAAAAACAGTTCTAGACAATGGAACTGAGGTTACTAAAAAAGTGATCTTTTAATCTTATATCAAATTAATAAAAAAAGGCTTCCTGATTGGAAGCCTTTTTTTATTAATTTACCATATAACTAACTTCAAATCAAATAAATACATAAAATATTTTATCGGAAACATTTGCTAAAAATAAGATCTCATTATATCTTTACTATTTAAAATAGTTTTTTTTGTTTTGGTTAAAGAAAAATTAACAATAAAAAAGCTACAAAAAATATTTTTTTTCATAAAAACTAATTATTTTTAAAATCATTTTAATTTAAAATACGTATGTTTTTTTTAAATACCACAGTGTCTTTGTACAATTCCCTAACAATAGTTATTTCTTAAATTAAACTAGGATGATTATGTTAAAAAAATTTCCAAAATCAATAATAAAAAGCTTCAATGTAGCTTTATTATGCATTTTCATACTTACTTTTTTTACCTATGAAAATGCTCATGCACAATTCCCAGGAACAGATTCTACTCCAGGTATTGCCAAAATTTTTACCGTTCCAGCAAATGTTACACATGTTAACGCTACAGCTTGGGGTGGTGGTGGCGGTGGCGGTGGTTCAGACACAAACAACTTAGGAGGAAATGGTGGCGGTGGCGGTGGCGCTGCATCAAGCCAAATAGCTGTTTCTAACGGTAACATATTTACTTATACAGTTGGTGGCGGAGGTATAGCAGGCATAGCAACTCCAGCAGGCAATGGAGGTAATGGAGCTTCATCAACCATTACATCAGCTGCGCCATTAACAAATATGGTTGGTAATTTTGGAACAGGAGGAAGAGGAAATGCTGCAGCACTAAAC
>CBFHBH010000371.1:0-2700 GCA_965653735.1 uncultured Flavobacterium sp.
CATTGATAACTACGTTTTTGAACATTGGAACTTTATAACCTGGCATTTCGACAACAAAGTAACTATTCGATTTTATTCTTAAAACTTTATTCAAAATATAAGCCGAAAAAATAGCCATCCCAAAACCTAACATATACAAAGTCATCAATGTTAACCCTTGCATATTGAACAATCCAAACAAACGTTTGTCAGGGATAATCAATGAAATCAAAATTGCATATACTGGTAAGCGAGCTGAACAAGTTGTAAAAGGTGTTACCAAAATAGTAATCAATCTTTCCTTCCAATTTTCAATATTTCGAGCCGCCATAATTGCTGGAATGGCACAAGCAGTTCCTGAAATAAGAGGTACAACACTTTTTCCGCTCAATCCAAAACGTCTCATTATTTTATCCATCAAAAAAACCACACGGCTCATGTAACCACTTTCTTCTAATACCGAAATAAAAAGAAACAAAAAGGCAATTTGTGGAATAAATATAACGATTCCTCCTAATCCAGGGATAATCCCCTCAGCAATTAAATCGGTCAAAATACCTGGTGGCAAATGTGATTTTGCATATGAACTTAAGGTTGCAAAACTTCCGTCAATGAAATCCATAGGAACACTTGACCAATCAAAAATAGATTGAAAGATTAGCATTAAAATTCCGAAGAAAATTAAATATCCATATACTTTATGCATAAGGATTCTGTCCAATCTGCTTCTTAAATCTTTTGCAGAATTAATATTAACTGTTTGCCCAACTTTGAGCACCTCATTTATAAACTGATAGCGCTTAATGGTTTCTTTATGTTGTAATCTTTTTAAATCTTCTTTTGACTTGGTGAAAGATGGATTAGGTAATTCCTTTCTATCCAAATTTACATCCTGAGTAATTACCAACCAAAGTTTGTATAATAACTGATTTGGAAAGGCTTTACGCAGATTACCAAAATAAACTGGATCAATCTCAGAAGCATTTAAACAAGGCTCTGTAGGGAGGTTTTTATAGTTAATGATGAGATTTTTTAATTCCTCTATACCTTCATTTTTTCTAGAACTGATTAAAGCTATTTTGGTTTTTAACATTTTTTCCAAATATGGAATATCTAAAGTAATCCCTTTATACGACATTCTATCGGCCATATTAATCACCAAAATTGTTGGGATTTCTAAATCTTTAATTTGAGTAAAAAGAAGTAAATTTCTTTTAAGATTTTCAACTTCAGTAACTACAATAGCTACATCTGGATAATCTTTATCATTTCTGTTAAGAAGTAATTCGATAACTACATTCTCATCAAGAGAACTTGCATTTAAACTGTATGTTCCAGGTAAATCAAGAATAGTAGCTTTAAGATTAGATGCTAACTTACACACCCCTACTTTCTTTTCAACAGTAATTCCGGGATAATTACCAACTTGCTGATTAAGTCCCGTTAATTGGTTAAATACAGATGTTTTCCCAACATTGGGGTTTCCAATAAGTGCTATGTTGATATTCCCAACCTTCATTATTTTATTTCGCTAGGAATTTGAACTTTAATGGCTTGTGCTGTTTCTAGTCTGATGGCTAAATATGAATCGTTCACATTCAAGTATAAAGGATCACCAAAAGGAGCAACTTGCAGTATTTGCACTTCATTTCCAGGCAAGCAACCCATTTCCAGTAATTTTAAAGGAACCAATTCAATATCGAAATCTTGAATAATTCCTTTTTGTCCTATTTGCAATTGTGCTAAGTTAATATCCACTTATTTAGATTCAGTTTAGATTGCAAAAGTACTAATTAAAATCATTCTAAATATGATAAATATCAATCTTCAAACAATTATTCTTTTTCTGATAAGTATTTGATGTCTTCTAAAAGCTTTTCAACTTCTTCACGCTTTGTACCATCATAGAAACCTCTAACTCTTCTTTTTTTGTCTATTAAAACAAAGTTTTCGGTATGCACCATATCATACATTTCTTCTGGTTTTCCTGTTTTTACGGCCAAATATGATTTACGCGCTATGTAATAAATGTCTTTTTTATCACCTGTTACTAAATTCCATTTTGCATCTATTACTCCTTTCCTTTCGGCATAAGCTTTTAAAACTGGAACACTATCAATATCAGGAGTAACTGAATGAGAAAGTAGCATGATTTCAGGATTATCTTTTATCTGGTCTTGTAACCAAACCATATTATCAGCCATTATTGGACAAATCGATGGACAAGTTGTAAAGAAAAAATCTGCCACATAAATCTTGCCTTCGTAATCTTTTTGAGTAATCGTTTTTCCATTTTGGTTTGTAAACGAAAAATCTGAAATAAAATGTTCGTTGGCTATATGTTGAATAGTGGTATCCACTAATTCTGGATTCACCATCGATGGTGTATAAATAGGAAGTGATTTAACAGGTTTTAGAACAAAATAAAAAAGTGATATTATAACTATAGATAAAATAGAAAGAACAATAAGTAATATTTTGAATCTTTTTAAGAAATCAATCATAGCGAATTTTTGCTGCAAAGTTACAACTTGAAGTAATAACTCATTAATATCATTTCTATACAAAATGTTAAAAATTGGATCAAAACAACACAATTCAATACATTTGATAATTGTAACATTTTACAAAAACCAACTACTAATTCTAAAATTTAACCAAAAATAAATATGAAAAAGAATGTTTCATTAAGTGCCATTGCCTTGTTCAGCTTAGCTGTTA
>CBFHBH010000372.1:0-2687 GCA_965653735.1 uncultured Flavobacterium sp.
ATTCAAGTCATAATGTTGGTAACTAAGCGCTTGAGATAAGACAAAGAAATCATCTGGCACTTTAAGCCTTTTTGCTAAACCAATTGATGCTGTGAATATATTGAAACTTTTACTTTTATCAACTCTACCCGTAGCAAAGTTATTTGAAAATTGCTTGCTGAAAGATATTGAACCAGAAAATTGTACAGGTTTTTTACCTCCAAACCATGGCTCAGTAAAAGAGAAGCTATACGTTTGAAAATATGTACTTCCTTGTAATCTTAATGCTAATTTTTGACCGTCTCCCATTGGTAGAGGTTTGTATGATTCCTTTTTGAAGATATTGGACATTGCAAAGTTATTAAACGATAACCCCAATGTTCCAATGAAACCTCCTCCACCATAACCACCTTGTAGTTCGATTTGACTGGCTCCTTTTTCCACTAAGTTATATTTAATATCTACAGTTCCAGCAGCTGGATCTACATTTTCAAAATCTGGTTTGATCGCTTCAGGATCAAAGAATCCTAATTGACCAAGTTCGCGAATTGTTCTAACTAATGTTTCTTTGCTGTAAACATCACCAGGTTTTGTGCGTAATTCACGGTAAATTACTTTGTCATTAGTTTTGTCGTTGCCAACAACAGATATTTTATTAAAGTATGCTAATGGTCCTTCAACGATTCTAATTTCCATATCAATTGTATCATTAGCAGTACTAACTTCTACAGGATTGATATTCGAAAACAAATAGCCATTGTTTTGGTATAGATTGGTTAAATCGTCACCGTCAGGTTTTGATTGATCGGAAATACGTTTTTGTAATAAAATGCCGTTGTATACATCACCTTTGTTAATTCCAAGCTGTCTGCTTAAATAAGTGTCGTTGTAAACTGTATTTCCTAAAAAATCTATTTTACCAAAGTAGTATTTTCTTCCTTCTTCAACGTTTAATTTTATGGTTACATTGTTTTTTTCTTTGTTGTAGTTTACTGTATCATATTTAACACGAGCATCCCTAAAACCATTTTCTTTATATTTATCTACTATTGATCCTAAGTCCTCTTTGTATTTTTCTTTTATGTATTTCGAAGATTTAAAAACGTTAAGAATACCTTTTCTGAAAAACCCTTTTTGTTTAGTGTTTTTCATTGCATTTCTAATTTTTGAATCTGTAAGTTGAGAATTACCTTCTACGATGATTTTTTTGATTCTAACTTTTTTGCCTTTATCAACATTTACAAGCATGTTAACATGGTTGATAGTAGCTGTGTCTTCAACAGTCGTTATGTGTACTTTTGTGTTAAAGTAACCTTCTTTTTTATATTTATTCTCAATATAATATTTAGTGGTGGTAAGTAAATTTTCATTTACAATTTTTTCTGGAGTTAAACTGTTGTCTTTTATTAAAGTTTCAATAGCTCCTTTTTTAACACCAACAATTTTAACTTCCTTTAGTTTGGGAAGTTCAGTTAAATGTAAATTTAATGATATACTGTCTCCTTCTATATTGTCAACATAAAAGTTTACATCATTATATAAGCCTAAACGCCAAAGTTTTTTGATAGAGTTACTGATTTCCTCTCCTGGAACAGTTATTTTTTGACCTTTTTCAAGTCCTGCGAAAGTAACTATAGTTTGCTCATTGTAAGTTACTTTTCCAGTAACGGTTACTTTCTTTAAAATATAAGGCTTACCTTCTTCAAAAGAAAGTCTGTCTTGAGCATTTGTATTAAATGAATGACCGAAGAATATGAATAACAGCGCCAATTTAACACTGTTTTTAATACTTAATAATTTATTTAATTTGTTCACTTGTTTTTCCAAATCTGCGTTCTCTTTTTTGATAGCTAATAATTGCTTCATATAAATGCTCTTCTTTAAAATCAGGCCACAATACATCTGTAAAGTAAAATTCGGCATAGGCAATTTGCCAAAGCAAAAAATTACTG
This sequence comes from uncultured Flavobacterium sp., assembly GCA_965653735.1. Taxonomy (GTDB): domain Bacteria; phylum Bacteroidota; class Bacteroidia; order Flavobacteriales; family Flavobacteriaceae; genus Flavobacterium. The sequence continues at coordinate 1,932 of CBFHBH010000372.1, forward strand.
ATGCGATGCTCACCACTTGTTCTTATTACTAAATCTACATCCGGTAAGTTGTGCGTGTAAAGATGATTATTTAATATGGATTCGTCAATACCATCAATTGAAATTATATTATTTTTAACTTTATCTGATATTTTTTTAACAGCATTTAAGATTTCTTCCCTTGAGCCGTAACTTAGTGCCAAAGTAAGGGTCATGCGTGTGTTGTCTTTAGTCTTTTCAATTACTTCAGACAATTCTTTTTGTACGCCTTTTGGTAGGGTCTCTAGATTACCAATAGAGTTAAGACGTATATTGTTTTTAACTAAAGTTGCTAGTTCTTTCTTCAAGGAAGAAATAAGTAGTTTCATTAATGTATCTACTTCTAACTTTGGTCTGTTCCAGTTTTCAGTAGAAAAAGCGTAAAGCGTAAGGTTTTCAATGCCCAGTTTTGCACAAGCTTCAACAGTTGTTCGCACAGATTTTGTACCATTTTCATGCCCAAAAGCACGTAGCATTCCTTGTTGTTTGGCCCAACGACCATTGCCGTCCATAATAATGGCCAGATGCTTAGGTAAATTTTCTGTGTTAATTTTGTTTAATAAGCTCATTTTTATTCGTCAGCACAAAAACATGGTTTTTGTCCAAATGTGTATGTTAATGTTGCTCCGGTAAATACATACCAGTCGTTACTATTTGTATTTCCAAAAGCATATTGCTTTAAGCTATTGTTTTTAGGAAAACTACCGTCTATATCATCAGTAAATGTATATCTAGCGC
>CBFHBH010000373.1:0-2671 GCA_965653735.1 uncultured Flavobacterium sp.
GATTATTTTACTGATTACCGATTTCAAGATTATAAATTAGGACTAAACTTTACCATGCCTTTATTTTTAAGAAAAGAAAGAGGAAGTTTGAAATTAGCCAAACTAAAAGTGCAGGACACCGAGTTTAGTTTACAATTTGAAAAGCAACAACTAAAAAATAAGATTGAAGCACTCAATCAAGAACAAACCTCCTTAGAAAAGCAGCTTCAGATTAATAAAAAATTGGTTTCAGATTTCGAAAAAATGCTAACCGCAGAAGAAAAATTATTTGCAATGGGCGAAAGCTCTTTGTTCGTGATAAATTCCAGAGAAAACGCATTGGTGAGTTCTAAACTTTCTGATATAGCTCTGGAAAATCGATATTATAATGCGTTATTAAATTTGTACAGAGCAATAGGAAACCCTTAATTATATTCCCAACTTAACGCCTTGTTTACAGAATAAATTGGGCAATTCACTCATAAACTAAAATTTTAAAAAAATTACTCCTTGAAAAATCTCATAAAATATAACAAAATTCATATCCCATAAATTTAAGTATTTATTCCTAGAATGTTGTATTTTTGCAAACCTATGTAAATAACATGAGTGCAATTATTATAAAAACCCGCGAAGAAATTGAATTGATGCGTGAAAGCGCATTAGTTGTATCTAAAACATTAGGAATGATAGCTTCAGAAATCAAACCTGGAGTAACTACTCTTTACCTAGATAAATTAGCCGAAACATTCATTAGAGACCATGGAGCTACACCAGCTTTTTTGGGGATGTATGGTTTCCCTAATTCGCTTTGTATGAGTCCAAATTCGCAGGTTGTACACGGAATTCCAACTGACAAACCTCTTGAAGATGGCGACATTATCTCTGTAGATTGTGGTGCTTTAAAAAATGGATTTTATGGTGATCACGCCTATACTTTTGAAGTAGGTGAAGTGGCTTTGGCAACTAAAATGTTACTAAAAACCACCAAAGAATCTTTATACGCTGGAATTAGAGAACTAAAAGCTGGTAATCGTACAGAAGATGTAGGTTATGCTATTCAAAAATACTGTGAAAGTAATGGTTACGGAGTTGTAAGAGAATTGGTTGGCCACGGTTTAGGACGTACAATGCACGAAGCTCCAGAAATGCCTAACTATGGCAAAAGAGGTCGTGGAAAATTACTTCAGGAAGGAATGGTTGTTGCCATTGAGCCTATGATTAATCAAGGTACAAAAAACATAAAGCAACATAAAGACGGATGGACTATCACAACTGCTGATGGTAAGCCTTCTGCACATTTTGAGCATGATGTAGCAATTGTTGATGGTAAACCTGAATTACTTTCAACTTTCGCATACATTTATAAAGCTTTAGGGATTATGAGCAATGAAGAAGATGAATTTAGAAAAGTACCTTTAGCTATCTAATGAAAAAAATATTCAAATTCTTTTTGAACGTTGTTCCAAGACCAATACTAATTAGGGTAAGTATTGTTATTCGTCCAATTTTAGCATTTCTCCTAAAAGGAAATAAATTTACAGATCCAATCGATGGAAAAAGCTTTAGTATGTTTTTACCATATGGTTATGGGTCACAGAGAAACAATGTTCTTTCTCCAAGTACACTTTCGCTAGAAAGACATAGATTACTTTGGCTGTATTTAAAGAATGAAACCGATTTTTTTACTTCAAAAGAAAAAAAGAAAGTACTTCATTTTGCGCCTGAACAAGAGTTTTTCAAACGTTTCAAGAAACAGCAAAATATAGATTACACAACAACCGATTTGTTTTCACCACTAGCTGATGTAAAAGCTGACATCTGCAACCTACCATTTGAAGACAACTCTTACGACATTATTTTTTGCAACCACGTTTTAGAACATATCCCTGATGACACTAAAGCGATGCAGGAACTATATCGTGTTTTAAAGCCTGGAGGCATTGGAATTTTTCAAATTCCGCAGGATTTATCAAGAGCTACGACTTTTAGTGATGACACTATAACTGATCCTAAAGAACGTGCAAAAATCTTCGGACAATACGATCATGTTCGTGTATACGGAAGAGATTATTTTGATAAATTAAGAAGCATTGGTTTTAAAGTTGTAGAAGAAGATTACACTACAAAACTTTCACCAGAATTAGTAGAAAAATACTGTCTGGCAAAAGGCGAAATCATCCCAATTTGCTATAAATAATTTCTTGGCATAAAATTAGTTGTAAAAATTATATCTTTACTGAACAGATATTAAATAATGCAACGACTTATTCTTTTTATTGTTTTCGCTTTTTTGGAAAATCACTTAAACGCTCAAGCTGTAAGTGAAACTGACCCACCTTTTAATATAAAAACAGTTACGTTTACACAAAACACTAACAATGTATATCCTTTTTTTAGATTAGGAGAACCATTTCAATTTAGTTTTGACGACTTGTATGGTAATGAAGAAGATTATTATTTTACAGTCACACATTACAATTATAACTGGACTCCATCCGATTTAGCAAAAGCAGAATATCTTTCAGGCATTGACAATCAACGTATTCAAGATTACGAAAACTCTTTTAATACGCTTCAACTGTATTCTCATTACCGTTTAAATTTCCCAAATAACTTTTGCCATATTACAAAAAGCGGAAACTATTTAATATCAATTTTTAACAGTACTCGAGACCTGATTTTTTCAAAA
>CBFHBH010000374.1:0-2664 GCA_965653735.1 uncultured Flavobacterium sp.
AGATAATAATACAGCAATTAGTAATGTGTAAGGGTCTTTATGATCTAATGGGATGGGAATTTCAGGATATAGTTGATTTAGCGTGTCAATTACAAACTGAATTTTCTCTTTTTTGGTCATTTTAGTTTAATTTTGGTAAATCTAAAAACTAAATACAAAAACTCCTAAAAAATTAATTTTAAAAATGATTGCATTAAAAATAGGTGACAAGGCTCCAAATTTCTCAGCTGTAGATCAAGATGGAAAAACACACTCATTAAATGATTATAAAGGGTCAAAATTGGTAGTATTCTTTTATCCGGCAGCCAGTACACCAAGTTGTACTATCGAAGTTTGTAATTTGCGTGACAACTACTCTGAGCTTACAAGTAAAGGATATAAATTGTTGGGTGTAAGTGCAGATACAGCTAAAAAACAGTCTAATTTTATAAAGAAAAACGAATTGCCTTTTCCTTTATTAGCTGATGTTGATAAAAAGGTAATTGAAGCTTTTGGTGTTTGGGGACCTAAAAAATTTATGGGAAGAGAATTTGATGGTATCCATAGAACAACTTTTGTTATTGATGAAAAAGGAATCATTGAAGATATTATCGAAAAAGTAAAGACAAAAGAACACTCTAAGCAAATCTTAAAATAAAAAAAGCCATTCTTTTAAGAATGGCTTTTTTTATTTTATACTGTTTCTTTTTCTAAAGAATTAGTGGTTTCTTGATATCCAAATAAATGGTCTCTCTTAATCATTTCTGCAATACCTTCAGGTAACATTTCTTCCCATCCAGATTTATTTTTGCTAATCATTTTAAGAACTTCTCTAGAAAAAATCTTTAAGTGTGATTTATCAAAATCTGTGATATCGATTACTTTTCCATTGTATGCAAAAAATTTATATAATTCTTTCATACGAGGATGTACTTTAAGGTTTTGTGAGTTTAAAATTGTACCATCTTCATCTTCCATAGGATATAGATATACTTTTAAATCTCGGTAAAATAATTTTCCAAAGGCCTCAAGAATTCCTCCACTTAAGTGACGATAGTATTTTTCATCAAAGATGTCAATTAAGTTATTTACACCAAGTGCAAGACCCATTCTTTCTTTAGAATAATTTGAAAAATATTCTACTACTTTAAAGTACTCTTGGAAGTTTGAAATCATTACAGTCTGACCTAATGAACAAAGTAATTCTGCTCTGTCCATAAAATCTCTTTCGTCAATTTCTCCGTCAGAACGCAGGTTTGATAAAGTAATTTCAAAAACAACCAATGTATTTTCCTTTTTTACTTTATTTTCTTCAAGGAACATTTGCAATGATTTCTCATACATATCCATGTTAACCTTTGTTACTGGTCTAAAACTTCCGCGAAGTGCTAAAATGTTCTTTTTGTATAATACTGCAGCGGGTAAAATATTTTTACCTGTTGGGTCGAACATTACGGCATCAGTCATACCATTTTTTACCAATTGTAAACTCATCAAACGATTGTCTACATCAGCAAAGCGTGGTCCTGAAAAGTTAATAGTATCTATTTCTAACTGATCCTTATCTAAGTGATCATATAAATATCTTAATAAACGTTTAGGATCGTTATACTTGTAAAAAGCACCATAAATTAGGTTTACACCTAATTTTCCTAAAGTTTCTTGTTGAAGTTTTGCATCGGTTTCTTTAAAGCGGATGTGAATGATAATTTCATTATATGCTTCATCAGCTTCTAATTGATATTTGATACCAACCCAACCATGGCCTTTGTATTGCTTTGCAAAATCAATGGTTGCTACAGTATTTGCATAACTAAAGAACATTTTTGAAGGGTGTTTTTCTCTTTTTAAACGTTCTTCAATTAGTTCAACCTCATGATTTAACATTTTTCTCAAACGACTTTCCGTAACGTAACGTCCATCATCTTCAATGCCATAAATTGCATCACTAAAATCTTTGTCGTACGCTGACATCGCTTTTGCAATGGTACCTGACGAACCACCTGCTCTAAAAAAATGACGTACAGTTTCCTGTCCAGCACCAATTTCGGCAAAGGTTCCGTAGATATTATCATTTAGATTTATTCGTAATGCCTTATCAGTTATTGAAGGAATTGTTTCAATAACCTTGTCTCCTTTTAGTCTAATCTCGTTCTCTGAATTTTTCATTATTGGGGTACTACTTTGCAAAGTTAATAAAATGAAGAGCTTTTTATCAAATTAATATTTAATTTTGAGAAAAATTTAAGCATTTGAAAGTCTATTTTTTAGGTACAGGTACATCACAAGGCATTCCAGTTATAGGAAGTCAGCATCCAGTTAATAAAAGTACTGATTATAAAGATAAAAGATTGCGGGTTTCTGTTTGGATTGAATGGGATAATCTTTCATTTGTTATTGACTGTGGTCCTGATTTTAGACAACAAATGTTAGCTTGCAACTGTCAACATATCGATGCTATATTTTTCACACATGAACATTCAGATCACACTGCGGGATTAGATGATATTCGTCCGTTTTTCTTTAAACAAGGAGAAATACCAATATATGCTCATAATAGAGTACTTAAAAACCTAGAAAAACGTTTTGATTATATTTTTGAAACAGAAAATAAATATCCTGGTGCTCCGGGTGTGATGCCCATTGAAGTTATAAATAATAAAAGCATTTCTATAGCAAACAAAG
>CBFHBH010000375.1:0-2659 GCA_965653735.1 uncultured Flavobacterium sp.
TGGATCAAGCCGATGAAAACTAAAAAAAGCTACTCAAACTAAGTAGCTTTTTTTCATTCTTATTATGAATGCTTCAATTAACTAATAATACAAATCACTATTGATTCTGAGCAATTCCAGCTACTAATGCCTTGGTAATTGCTTCTGCTTCATTACAAATAGCCCCATCAATACTACCCATAATATTCCCTATAAGCAGATCCCAATCTGGGTCAGTATTCTTTTTAGGTCTCTTCATAGCACGATACGTTATATGTCGTACAATTGATGAAGCAGTCAGGATAATCCTTTTATCTCTTTCAACAAACAGCGGGTTATTAATGATTGTAGCTTCATAATTAACAACAAAGTCATAGAAAACGTCACAATTGTCTTCTTTGTCTAAAAGCGAAAGTAGAGAGTTTACAAAAGAGTTTAAACTTTCTTTAGCTGGTACAGTCATATTTGTCCCATTAATTACTTCAAAAACTATAGTATCGTTAGCAGCAATAAGATACTGTATTCTACTCAATGACACTGCATGATAATCAGTGCTTTTTATACTGACAAAATCATTATGGGTATTGGCGATAGAATCCACTCGATTTACAATACTTGCAAGGGTTTGAGGTTGATTTTGCAATTCAAAATAGGTTTCAAATAATTCATTATGAATACTACCCACAGAATCATAAGGATTATCGCTATTTATAGGCATAATATCTCCCATTCTAAGAGAAGTCGTATTTTGGACTTTTTGTATACTAGTAGTACTATCTTCTGCTATAAAATTATCTTTACTGCAAGACACAAATGCAATCGAACAGGCTAAAAAGTTTAAAAAAATAAAAATAGATTGGCATGAATTTACTTTTTTCATGTAGTTGTTTTTTAAAATTACTGATTACTTTTTTTCATCAGTTCATTTCTCCCGGGGTAATCTGAACAATACTGGTAATGATTTTGCTCATAACAAAACCATTTGAATTCGGGGCAAAACTACTTGGCACATTCACTGTTGACAAACCAACAACTCTGCGATTCTCGAATCTAAAATGTGTGATTCTCGAATTAAACATCAAAAATTCAATAATAAACAGCAATATTTCAGGCAGTTATAACTTATAGTACAGTTCTTTATTTTTGTAATCCATTTCTTATATATTTTAGATTATTTTTTTTACATTTCGCTCAAATAAAAGAGTTCTAAGCACATTCATTTTGAGCCTTTTAATTATTTGAGCCCCAATTTTTTAGAATGATGCAAAAAAAATACTTTCTTATAATTTACATGTTGGTTTATCATGCTGGTAATTCACAACAGAAGAGTTTTGGTGTTCCAGATAGCCTTGCTAATAAAAACTACGAATACTTCAATCAAAATATAACCTATAATAAAAAGGATAGTAGTAGAGAACTACTGTATGCTAGAGTTTGGTTGACAAAAGCTAAATCAGAAAACAATTTTCAACAATTAGCATTAGCTTATAAAGTTTTTATTCATAAAACAGATAAGGAAACAAGGCTACTATATACAGATAGTATGGTTTCTGCTGCCAAACGTACCAGCGATGCAGAATTGATTGGGTCTGTCTATATGACAAAAGGTGCCGTTCATTATGACCGAAAAGAATTAATTAAAGCACTGAACAACTACCTTATTGCAGATAAATACATTTCGCAAACAAATGATCAATATCTTATTCACAAAGTTAAATTTGCTATCGGACAGGTTAAACTTTATTTAGGCTTTTATGATGAAGCAATTGCCTTATTTAAAGAAAGTACAAACTATTTTAAAGAAGAGAATGATCGTGCTTACCTACAATCACTTCATAATTTAGGATTGGCTTACACGCAACTAGGTAAATATAAAGTATCAAGCCTAATAAATCAGTTAGGAATAAATCTAGTTTTAGAGTATGATATTTCAAAAATGGCTCCTTACTTTTTACATTCTGAAGGAGTAAATCAATATTTTTTGCACAATTATAAAGAGGCAATAAACAAACTGACAAAGGCACTACCTGAAATCATACAAAACAAAGACTTCGCTAATGAAACAGTTGCTTATTTTTATATAGGTAAAAGTTACTGGTCACAACATCAATTAGCAAAAGCGTTACCCTATTTAAAGAAGGTAGACGAGACTTTTCAAAAAGAAAATTACATACGTCCTGACTTGAGGGAAGCGTACGAATTACTAATTAATTACTATCAAAAACAAAACAACAACAAACAGGAACTATACTATATCAATAAACTGCTAAAAGTAGACAACCTCCTAAACCAGGATTACAAATACCTTTCAGGAAAAATACATAAGGAATACGATACCAAAAAATTAATACAAGCAAAGTTTGATATAGAGCAATCAATGCAACTCAGAACATTTATTGGGAGTAGTATAATTATAATAATGGCATTGACATTAGCTTTTTTTATCAATAGGCATTTTAAAAACAAACGGTTATTTAAGGAGCTGATGGAACATAAACCAACTACTTTAAAACCTTTAACTTTAGGTAACAGTAATAAAGAAGTGGAACTGGACATCAATCCAGAAGTAGTGGCTTCTGTCTTAAAAAGACTTGAAAAATTTGAACATAATAAAAAGTACCTTGAAAAAGATATGACCTTGGTTAAAATAGCTTCACTATTAAATACCAATAGCAAATAC
>CBFHBH010000376.1:0-2654 GCA_965653735.1 uncultured Flavobacterium sp.
TTTTTCGTTGTTTTGGTGACGGTCGTGGTCGCGTTTTGTTTTCAGATCCAGTTTTTTGTCGAAAGCAGCCTGTAAATCGACTCCGGTTTGGTTCGCCAGACATAAAACCACAAACACCACATCGGCCAGTTCTTCACCGAGGTCTTTGTTTTTATCGCTTTCTTTTTCAGACTGCTCGCCATAACGACGGGCTATGATTCGGGCCACTTCACCCACCTCTTCGGTAAGCTGTGCCATGTTGGTCAATTCGTTAAAATAACGAACTCCGTGATTTTTTATCCAGTTATCTACGTCGAGTTGAGCGTTTTTTATATCCATTACTCTTTATTTTTTGTATCAATTATTATTGTCACCGGACCATCATTTATCAAAGCTACTTTCATATCAGCTCCAAATTGTCCAGTTTGGATTTTTTTACCAAGTTCTAATTCCATCTGTTTTACAAAAGCTTCATACATAGGAATAGCATACTCTGGTTTTGAGGCTTTAATATAACTTGGACGATTTCCTTTTTTTGTAGCTGCATGTAATGTAAATTGACTTACTACAATCATGTCACCATCAATATCTTTTATTGAAAGATTCATCACTCCGTTTTCATCTCCAAAAATCCTCAAGTTGGCAATTTTTGAAGTCAACCAATTTATATCTCCCTGATTAGAAGCATCTTCTATACCAACCAATACTAATAATCCTTTTTGAATATTTGCAACCTTTTCACCTTCTATTGTGACAGATGCTCCGGAAACCCTTTGAATTACTGCACGCATTTTCTAAAATTTGTTTGGATCTCTTTCACTTCCGTAAATATCATTTCTATAAGTCTCATCATCTCCTTCTAATATTTGCAAGTATGAATTATAGCGAGACCAAGCTATTTCGTCATTATCTAGCGCCTCTTTGACAGCGCAATGAGGCTCTTCTTTATGCAGACAATTGTTAAATTTGCATTGATCTTTTAAGGCAAAAAATTCTGGAAAATAATCTCCTATTTCCTGCTTTTCCATGTCTACAATCCCAAAACCTCTAATTCCAGGTGTATCTATAATTTTAGCTCCGAAAGACAAATCAAACATTTCAGCAAATGTCGTTGTGTGTTGTCCTTGACTATGAGAATCTGATATTTCTTTGGTCTTTAAATTTAAAGAAGGTTCCAAAGCGTTTACTAAAGTTGATTTCCCAACTCCCGAGTGTCCTGAAAACATAGAAACTCTGTCTTTCATTAAGACTTTTAAATCATTAAGCCCTTTTTCTTCAACAGCAGACACTCTTAAACATTGATAACCAATATTGGAATAGATATACTGCAAATAAAGCTGTTCATCTAACGTTGTTTCATCGTAAGTATCAATTTTATTAAAAACCAATACAGCTTCTATCCCATAAGCTTCGGCAGTAACTAAAAATCGATCGATAAAACTCGTTGTAGTCGCTGGATTATTAATGGTAACCAATAAAAAAACCACATCTATATTGGCTGCAATAATGTGTGTTTGCTTAGAAAGATTTACCGATTTACGAACAATATAATTTTTTCTATCGTGAATTTTTGTAATTACTCCAATTGTTTCATCTGCAGAATTATCCAGATCATAATCAACCAAATCACCTACCGCAATTGGATTAGTACTTTTAATTCCTTGAATACGGAATTTACCCTTTATGCGGCATTCTAAAAATTGATTCTCTGCGGTTTTAACCGTGTACCAACTTCCGGTAGATTTATATACGATTCCTGTCATTTAAAATATGAAATCAGAAGTTAGAAGTTAGAAGCAACTAAAAACTCTAATTTTGGCAAAAATACGATTATTAATTAATCTGCTTTATAAACTTTTTCCTGATGATTAATACTTTCCTGATGGATTGCTTTAAAAATTTTCAACACAAATTCTTCACTCAACCCTTTTTCTTCTCCATCTAAAATCATTTTTCCTAAAATTTCATTCCAGCGAGTATTTTGTAAAATCGCAACATTTTTTTCTTTTTTCAAGGCTCCAATTTGGTCAGCTACTCTCATTCGTTTACCTAATATCTCTAGCAATTTTTCGTCAAACGAATCTATTTGTGTTCTCAATTTGGAAATACGTTGGTGGTAATCATCAGTCTCATCATCAGTTTTGCGAACTCGTAAATCGACAAACATTTGTTTTAAAGTATCAGGTGTTACTTGCTGAGCCGCATCACTCCACGCTTCATCAGGCGTGCAATGTGTTTCAATCATTAATCCGTCATAATTTAAATCCAATGCTTGTTGTGACACTTCCTGAATCATATCTCGTTTTCCAGTTATATGTGATGGATCACAAATCAATACTAAATCAGGATATTTATTTTGTAAATCAATAGCTATCTGCCATTCGGGATTGTTTCTATATTTTGATTTGTCATAAGTAGAAAATCCGCGATGGATCATCCCCAGTTTTTTAATTCCTGCATTATACAAACGTTCCAAACCGCCAATCCATAAAGATAAATCTGGGTTCACAGGATTCTTTAATAAAACTATTTTATCTGTATTTTGTAAAACATCAGCAATTTCTTGAACTGCAAATGGGTTTACCGTAGTACGAGCTCCAATCCAAAGAATGTCTACATCATGTTCTAAAGCTAATTTTACATGTTCTGCAGTTGCTACTTCTGTTGCAATTAGT
>CBFHBH010000377.1:0-2642 GCA_965653735.1 uncultured Flavobacterium sp.
AACTGCTCGAAACGAAGACTATTCATTAGTAGCAGGGTTTGATGCAGGAGCAGATGATTATATCTCAAAGCCAATAAAACCTAAAGTATTGGTTAGTAAAGTAAAAGCGTTGTTGCGTAGATTAAAAGAAGAAGAAGCTTCTTCTGAAAATTTAAATGTTGGTGGAATCGAAATTAACAGAGAAGAATACAAAATTCATAAAGATGGTGAAGAGATAATCCTTCCGAGAAAAGAATTTGAATTGTTCTATTTGTTAGCTTCAAAACCTGGAAAAGTATTTAAAAGAGAAGAGATTCTTGACAAAGTATGGGGTAATGAAGTTGTAGTTGGAGGTAGAACTATTGATGTTCATATTAGAAAACTGCGTGAAAAAATTGGTGAAGACCTATTTAAAACCATTAAGGGAGTTGGTTATAAATTTGAATTTTAATGAGTATAAGTTTTAAGAAAACATACAAGTTTGCTGTAAAATCAGCATTATATATCTCATTGTTTTCTGTAGGCTTTGTTTCTATTTTAAGTTATTTTTTCTTCGAATTCAACTGGCTATTTAGCTTTGCTTTTGGAATTTCAATACTTGTTTTTTCCTTTTTTGTTTTACAATATAGAGTTGAACGATTTATATATAGAAGAGTTAAAAAGATATATGATGATATTTCCTTTTTAGATTCTTCAGAATTTAGAAATCAGCCAATAACTACAGATATGGCCACCCTAACCAAACAGGTTAGAAAGTTTGCTACCGATAAAAAGTTAGAAATAGAAATGCTTAAAGACCGCGAAGAATATCGTCGCGAGTTTTTAGGTAATGTTTCCCACGAGCTAAAAACACCTCTGTTTACGGTACAAGGTTATATATCAACACTTTTAGATGGTGCTCATAAAGATAAAGTATTACGAAAAAAATATCTTGAAAGAGCCGAAAAAGGGGTGGAGAGACTTGTCTATATAGTTGAAGATCTTGATATGATTGGGAAACTAGAAATGGGTGACGAAAGTTTGGAATTGGTAGAGTTTGATATCGTTGAATTGTCGCAAAACGTTATGGATTTGCTGGAAATGCAAGCCAATAAAAAAGATATTTCACTTAGTTTTGATTCTAAATATTATAGACCAATTTACGTTTTAGGGGATTATGAAAAAATTCAGCAGGTCATGCTAAATTTAGTAATGAACTCTATCAAGTATGGTAAAGAAGGTGGTTCAACCGAAATTGGTATCGAAGACTTAACAAACAACAAAGTCATCGTAAGAATTACGGATAATGGAGAAGGAATCGAGAAACATAACATCCCTCGTTTGTTTGAACGATTTTTCCGTGTCGATAAAAGTGGGAATCGTGCCGAAGGTGGATCTGGACTTGGTTTATCTATCGTGAAGCACATTATTGAGGCTCACGACGAGAAAATTTATGTAGAGAGTACCTTTGGTAAAGGTTCAGAGTTTTCTTTTACTCTTGAAAAAGTTGAAAAAGTTTCTTCCAACTAACATTGGTTTTGAAATCTTTTAAGCCTTTATATAAATCTATTTCAAGCAGCTTTTCTGTTTTAAAATCGTCCTGTTTACAATAAGGGACTAATCCTTCTTTTTTATATTTTTTAGCTAAATATTCTTGTTCGTATTGACCTGGAGTAGGGATGAAAAATGCTTTTTTACCCAATTGTGCCAAGTCCATAACTGTAGTATAACCAGAGCGGCATAATATAATTTCACTTTCGTTAAAAGCTTTTTCCAGTTCTACAGAATTCATGTAATTGTAAAAGGTAATGTGTTCTTTCTCTTCAATAATTTGTTGCGGCTGAATTTTACCTTTTACAAACAAAATATTGCCTTTGTAGGTTTGAAGTTCATCATTTAATTTTTCCTCCAACATTGTTCTTTGAGGTTCAGGCCCCGAAAGAATAACCATTAAATCATATTTTTTATCTAATTGTTTTTTATGCAAACGACTTAATGGACCAATGTATTTAATACCATGATGACGGGTGTCTAAATGGCCAAGTTTCCCTGTTAGGTTTGGAGTCGAATCAACATCTGGTACCCAACATTCATCAAATTTGCTGATAATGTATTGATGCATTTTACTGGTTAACCAAGTGGTATTTCCAGTCATTACATTAAGTTGATGGGTAATAAATACAGAAGGAACTTTTTTGTAACGCACGCCCAATCTATTGTCGGAAATGATACCGTCAATGTTGTGCTCTTTACATATTTTTTTTATCAGCCTTTTTTCTTCTAAGATGGCTTCAATCATTTTAGGACTATTGGCCAACAGTTTTAGTTTGAAGAATTGTCCGTTTTTTGGGTATTCGATATTGTAAGAAGGTAACTCTATGGTTTGAAGATATGGAAATTCTTTTCGCAATAAATCCAATGCGACTCCATCTGATGCTATAACAGGTGTGAAATTTTGTGTTTCGAGTGCTTTTATGATAGGTATGCAGCGAGTGGCGTGTCCTAATCCCCAATTTAATGGGGCAACCAAAATTTTTTTAGGTGTATTCTCCAAAGTTTACAAATATGCGATACAGTTTACTATTTAACCCTGATGGAAGCGACATCCTTTTTGCTAGGTCATTGAGGTTCTCGAAATGACCTTGTGAAAAGATAAAGCGTACAGCAGGAATTACCTCTGCAAA
>CBFHBH010000378.1:0-2635 GCA_965653735.1 uncultured Flavobacterium sp.
ATTTTCACATCAGTACTATGTTTTGTTTTTGATTTTGGACGTTCAACTGCCTTATCTATCATTGATGGCTGCCATAACGAGCGTATATTTTCTTGCTTCTGCTTTGCCAAGTTTTCAATTTCTAGACTTTGCCGTTAAAGGGAGTGTGGCGGTCTACTTTTTCGGATTGCTGGGCGTTAATGAATGGATTGTAGTTTTTATCACTACTCTTATGTGGTTTTTAAATACTGTTTTACCAGTTGTTATAGGAGCCTATTTTGTATTTACATTTAAATCAGGATGGAAACAGGAATCATTATCATAACAACATACTATGTTTTAAACATTTTATGGCTGATCTACGGTTTCGCCAAAGTAAAAACATTCATTCCTAAAGAAAGTACACCATCCAATCAATTTACAATTGTTATTCCTTTTAGGAATGAAGCCCAAAATCTTCCTAAGTTAATGCAGTCAATTGAAAAACTAGATTATCCTTATAACTTATTCAGAGTTATTTTAGTCGATGATGACTCTACAGATAAGTTTCAGATTTCAGATTTCAGATTTCAGATTTTCGTATTAAAAAATATTCGAAAAACCAATTCACCAAAAAAAGATGCTATTAATACGGCCATCAAAAATGCTGAAACAGATTGGATTATAACAACAGATGCGGATTGCATTATCCCTAAAAATTGGCTAAAAACATTTGATGCTTTTATTAAAGAACATGATCCTAAAATGATGGTGTCTGGTGTTTATTATCAAACAGGGAATTCAGTTCTTGATGGATTTCAGCAATTGGACTTAATGAGCTTACAAGGAACAACCATAGGAAGTTTTGGTAATCAACAACCATTCATATGCAACGGTGCTAATTTTGCTTATCAAAAAGATTTTTTTGAAGAGCTAAACGGATTTGAAGGGAATGATAATATTGCAAGTGGTGATGATGTTTTTTTATTACAAAAAGCCCTTAATTATGAAAGTGAAAACGTTCATTTTGTAAAATCGAACGAAACTTTAGTACTCACTCAAACTGAAAAATCATGGTTATCTCTATTTCATCAACGAGTACGATGGGCAAGTAAAACAGGAAGTTATTCAGGGGTCTATAGCAAGCAATTAGGATCATGTGTGTTTTTAATGAATTTAACCTGCATAATATCTATACTGCTTTGGCTAACTAATTTCATCTCTCTAGAGGTAATTATATCTGTTATGATTTTAAAGTTTATAGTTGACTATATACTTATTCGAAATACTTCAAACTTCTTTAAAGTGAATCTCAATCATTTTTTTCTAAGCAGTTTAATTTACCCTTTCTTTAGTTCCGCAGTAGTTTTTTATAGTTTTTTTGGAAACTATAAATGGAAAGGAAGAACTTTCAAAAAATAATCCCAAAAAAACTAATTTGTTAAAACCAAAACAATTAACCTATTTCATAATATATTATAACATAAGATTTTGTAACTTTATGTTACTCTCAATTATAGTCTTATGAAAAGTAGATTCTACATATTGTTTTTCATATTTCTAACTCAGGTTGGATTTACACAAACCGGAATGTTTGTCCATGGTAAAGTAGTACACAACGATGTCCCTTTAAAAGGCGTAGAGGTAATTAGTTTAAGTACAAAGAACATTGTGATTACGGATAGCAATGGGCTGTTCTCTATTATTGTAAAACCAAAAGATATTCTAGTTGTTGGTATTAAAGGATACGAACCTAAAAGAATAGTTCTAGACCCAAGCAGAGCTGAAAATTATTATGCAAAAGTTGTTTTGGTTCCTTCTAGAGATGAGCTAGAAGAAATAGTAGTTACATCATTTGTTAGACCAAAGTTTGACCCTCAAAAAATAGTAGATACTCAGTATTTTGATGACAACATCTCTTCTCCTAAAAATAGACTTATAAAAGATGGAACTATCGAGAATGGGATAAATTTTGTTCGTCTCTTTAAAGACGCAAAAAGTCTTGTTTCACGAGACTAATTATTTTTTTATCACTACGGGAAGGATAAATTCAGACTTTACTTTTATACCTCTTTTTATTGCAGGTTCAACTATTGGTAAATCCACAGCTTTGGACTTTATTACACTATCCAATTTAACTACATCTTCAGAAGTATTTTGAGCACTAAATTCAACTGTATAATCCGGAAACACTGTTACCTTAAGTTGCAATGTATCTAAATTAGGAAATTGCTTTTTCATATCATCATTACTCAATTTAACTTCCAAATTTTGAGTCAATAATTCAAAAAAACATTCCTTCTTGGCTTCTTTTGTATCCAGTGAATCACAAACTGCTAAGCTTGGAAATTCATCAACATTTTCCCAATCGATTTTCTTAATCTCTTGATTTAACAATTCATCCTTATTCGGTACATTTTTTTCAAAATACTGACACGAATACATTGATGAAAGCAAAACAAAAGGAAGAATTCTTTTCATTTTTAGGGTAAACCAATTTAATTTGAGAAAATAGCTATATTTAGGATTCAAAAGTAGTGAAAAAAAATTTATGGATATATTACTGTTGATTCTAGGATTCATTTGCGTTATAGTTGGTATTATTGGTAGTTTTTTACCTGCATTACCAGGTCCAGGTCTTAGTTGGTTAGGCATTTTATTACTATATCTCACAAAA
>CBFHBH010000379.1:0-2628 GCA_965653735.1 uncultured Flavobacterium sp.
TCAACCAATTTTGCATAGAGATATTCCAGTTCATTCTTTAGGAAGTAGGGTAACACGTGATATTGTGGAAATCGAAGCAGATAAGTTTGCGACTTATTTTTTAATGCCAAAAAAATGGATCATAAAAGAATTCGAAAGTAGATATTCTGGTGAGGTATTTCAAATAAATGAGAATTCAGCTTTTAAATTTGGCGGACGTACTACAATAGATTTGAGAAAAGAGTGTAAAAACCTTAGGGGTTTATCCAGAAAATTGGCATCTTCAGAAATATTTGATGGAAAACATTTTAAATCACTATCTGACTTGTTTAACGTATCTGTAGAGGCAATGGCTATTCGCTTAGAAGAACTTGAACTAGTTAAATTTTAAACTAGTAATAAAAGAGGCTTTTATTTCTTTTTTCTATCCCACCAACTATCATTGTAGCCAGAGGAATGTTTACGGTTATTTTCATACATCTTACCTCTTAGCCAGGCCAGCTATAACAATAAAAATCATCCCTATTATTTCATATCATTTCGTAATTTAAAGATATAACAAATTGTTTAATGGTGGTTGTGATAAAAGTAAATACTCCGTTTTTGATGACTATTAATTCCAAATTGACAACAACATCTTGTCCCTGTAAAACTTAAATTGCACTGGACTGTAATTATTAGCAGCATTATTTTTTTAAGTTTTTCAGAAATGTTTCTGTAAAGCTTGCTAATACTATAAAATTAAAGATCTTTTGAAAAAGTTCAATAGTTTGGGTGATTGTGAAATTTTCATCTGTATAAATGAAGAATTTTGTATTTACAGGAAATGGAACTAAATTTTTTATACTCAGTATAAAGGCTTTCAAATAATCCTTAGACATTATTCCTAAATTATCTATATCAAATTCAAATAAATACCTAATGTTTTTTTCACCAGATTTAAATCCTGTGAAAAAATATATTAAAGAGAAAGCGAATAATGAAATAAGCAATACAAAAACTACTTTGGTAATGCTTTCTCCATAAACACTTAAAAACCTGTGAATTGTTAATAGTAAATATTCTAGACAAGAATTAGTTTTAGCAATTTTCCTTTTTACTTCTTGTTCTGAAATATAGAATTTGCTTGAGTTTATATAATCATTTTTTTCTTGGAAATTACTTTTTAAATCTGCATATATTTTCTTTACTTGAATTAGATTGTCTGAAATTTTTGCTTCATCTAATACAATTTGACGAGAAATGAATTTATTTTTATCAATTGGCCATTCGCAATTTCTAAAAGTTACATTCAAAATGTCAAAATTTTTAAAATTGACATTTTCAAAGTTTATATCTTGAAATATTAAATTACTAAAATTTGAAAAGTCAAAATCAGTTTCACAATTTTTAGTGAAATAGCAATACTCTATAAATGATGGATAAGTTTGAAAACTGGAACTGATTATATTAAATTTTTTCTCAAAGGAAATATCACTGATATGAAATTCTCCTGAAAATGTATTATTGCTTAGATGTAATTCAGTTATTTTCTTTCTGTGATTTTGAAATCCTAGAAAGAAAGAATTATTGACTATGTTTTTGTTAAATTCAAATTTTATTACATTCCAAAAATTTAAACGCCAATATTTAAAAGAATTGCTATAACAATAAAATTTTCTGATTTTGTCAATAGAAATTATTAAATCTCTTTCAAAATTAGATTCGGAAATTTCAAAACTTTCTATCTCCTTTTTGTAATCTTCGGGTGTAGTGATATGAATATTTTTTTCGTAATCAGATAAATTGTTTGATTGACTTACATTGATTTTATGAATGCTTATTTTATTAAACATTACTTCCCAAATTCTGAAACCAGAAATTAATGTAGTTCTAAATAAATTAATTTTTTCGATTTCAGTTTTTGAATCTTTATTTGGATAATTACTTCTTTCAATTCTTAAATATTCAAGTTTAGAAGATTCTACTTCAAAGTTCTCTGCTTTTGAATTTACAAATGTTAGAGAATTTTCTATTTGTGTATCGCTAATGTGAATTGATTTTATGATACATTCATTTCTAATTAAGAAGCCTTCGTGGAACTTTCCATACATTGACCATACATATTCCAATTGACAATTGTCTAAATAGAAATTATATGGCTTAAACTTATTTTCATTAGGTTCTGATATTTCTAACCATAATAAGTGTAATTCTTTGATTTTACAATTTTCAAAAAAACAGCCTTTTAGGGAACAATTCTTAATTTCTATTTTTAAACTTGTTTTATCAATATTGCCACCTAATATTTTAATAGTTTTATCATTAATGTTTGAAATTAGAATTTCAGCGTTTTCATTTAAATTATATTTTTCAAGAAACTCAGGAACGATAACAATATTGTTATTACTATCTACATAGTGACTAATATTTGTGTTATTTATTTCTAGTGTCATTTTTAAAATGTATAAATATTGTTGCTAATTTCTTCATACGAAAACCTATCAAAAATAAGAATAATCTTAAACAAACTATTACGGTTTTCCGTAAACAAAAAAAGACGCCGCAAGCGTCTTTTATTTCTTTTTTCTATCCCACCAGCTATCATTGTACCGAGAGGAATGTTTACGGTTATTTTCATACATCTTACCTCTTAGCCAGGCCAGCTAT
>CBFHBH010000380.1:0-2610 GCA_965653735.1 uncultured Flavobacterium sp.
ACTTTTTGAACAAGCTCAACAATGATGATATTAGAGTACTTCAAAATAACAATCATAAGTTTAAAGGAAATCTTGGAATCCTGAGTGGTCAAATCCTTTTTAACCTATAATTTATAAAGCCTGCTGATGCAGGCTTTTTTTTTACGTTCTTAACTTTAAGTTTTATTTATCTTATTTTTTTTATGATGTTTTGGTAACCAAGCTTAAGCTTGATGAGCTTTAATTTTACTTGGTAAAACATAAGCAACTAAACATGAAAAAACTATACTTTTTTTTATTTTTCTTTTCAACCTTTAATCTAACTTTTGCTGATTCCTTTATTATAAAACTTGACGGAAGCAAATCTCAAATAAAAAGTAACTCTTTTAGAGTTAATAACTCAGAAAAGATGATTTATTATAAATTAATTGATAGCGATAAAGAGATTAAAATGAACTTTAAAGACTTCGATTATGTGGTTTTTGGTGTGAATAAATTCAAGACTTTCAGACTTAACAATTCTAAAGAAGTTACTGGTTTTTTTGTTTTAACCGAGGCAGAAGATAAAGCACTTATTACTATTCCAACAGCTGATCCTGAATCTGATGGAAATAAAGTTAATTATGTGTTCCACGTTATTGATAAAAACCAAAATATTATTGAAACTCATAATTTTAATAACCTTAAAAATCAAAAGAGTTCTAACGCTCGTTCAGAGATTTACTCAAAGATTTCTTTTTATTTTCCGAATTGTACTTCACTAATTAGCAGACTTTCCAGTTATGATAAAAATACACATAGTATAGATAACCTATCTATTTTAGGTTTTTTTAATGCCCCAGTTTTTACCGAGTGTAAATAAAAAAGCCCCTTCATTGGGGCTTTTTTTATAATGTTTGAATTGCTTTTTCAATTCGTTTAATACTTTCTTCTTTACCTATCATTTCAACGATATCGAACAAATGAGGTCCTTTTAAAGCACCTACAAGGCTTAAACGAAACGGTTGCATAACTTTCCCCATTCCTATTTCATTGGTTGTTAACCAGTCTTTTACAACGGTTTCAATGTTAACACTTGTAAAATCTAAAATTCCTTCTAAAACAGTTATTAATTGTTTCATTAATTCTGGAGTTTCCTCTTTCCAGTTTTTTGATGCTTTTTCATCGTATGATGTTGGAGCAACAAAAAAGTAATCTGATAAATCATATAGTTCAGTAACAAAATTAGCTCTGTCTTTTACTAAACTTACAATTCTTGTAACATCAAGTGTCGTTGAAATTCCTTTTGTAGCCAATTCTTTTTTGAACATTTCGGCCAGTTCTGTATCATCTTTTTTAACTAAATATTGATGATTGAACCATTTGTTTTTTTCTGGGTCAAACTTAGCTCCTGATTTATTTACACGAGCCAAATCGAATTTCTGAACTAATTCATCTAATGAAAATATTTCTTGTTCTGTACCATCGTTCCAACCCAATAAAGCTAAAAAGTTAACTACTGCTTCAGGAAAGAAACCATTTTCACGATAACCCATAGAAGTTCCTTCTTCTGTTTTCCATTCTAAAGGAAACACAGGGAATCCCATTTTATCACCATCTCTTTTAGAAAGTTTTCCGTTTCCAATAGGTTTTAATATTAATGGTAAGTGAGCAAACTCTGGTGCTTCCCAACCAAATGCGTTGTATAATAATTTATGAAGAGGTAGTGAAGGTAACCATTCTTCTCCACGAATAACATGAGAAGTTTCCATTAAATGATCATCAACAATGTTTGCTAAATGGTATGTTGGCATTCCATCGCTTTTGTACAATACTTTATCATCTAACAAGTTTGTATCAAATTTTACATCTCCACGAATAATATCATTAATCACTAATGTTTCATTTACTGGCGTTTTAAAACGTACAACAAATGCATCTCCATTAGCAATTCGTTTTTCAACTTCTTCACGTGAAACAGTCAATGAGTTATCTAATTGTTCTCTAACGGAGTGATTATAGATAAACGTTTTTCCTTCTGCTTCTGATTGCTTTCTTAGTTCGTCTAATTTCTCCGTTGAATCAAAAGCATAGTATGCCCAACCATTTTCGATTAATTGATCTGCATATTGCTTGTAAATTTCTTTACGTTCACTTTGTCTGTAAGGACCAAACTTTTCATTTTTACTCACAGTTTCATCTGGTGCTATACCTAACCATTCTAAGGCTTCAAAAATATAAGCTTCGGCACCTGATACAAATCTAGTTTGATCAGTATCTTCTATTCGTAAATAAAAAGTTCCATTGTTTTTCTTAGCAAACAAGTAATTAAATAAAGCAGTTCTAACACCACCTATGTGTAAAGGTCCAGTTGGACTTGGTGCAAATCGCACTCTAACGGGCTTTGACATTTCATTAAAATTTGAGTACAAAGATAAAAGTTACAGAGTTGTTAACAGTGTGTCTTTCAAATAATTTTATTTTATGCATTTATTAACAGCCTCTCAGTTTCTTTTAAAGTTTTTGTAATGGGAAATTTCATAATTTTATAGGTTATTAACAATTGTAAGTATTTATGAACGCTTCAGAAGTAATTTTTAATAAGTTAGAAGAATTCATCAAGAAGTTTTACACCAATGAATTGATTCGTGG
>CBFHBH010000381.1:0-2608 GCA_965653735.1 uncultured Flavobacterium sp.
GTTAGGATTATAATTATAACCGTAATCGTTATAAAAGGGATCAGCAGTTAAATTACTTGGTGCAATTCCGTGAGTCCAAATTTTTACAAAACCATCCAGATTTGTTGAATTGGCATTCAAAAAGTCAGCAGCTGAGATTGCAGAGGGATAAGGGTTTCCTAATAGGTTCCAGTTGTCATCATCGTCAGTTGCTGGAGTTGTAGAAACACCTGTGTTATAATTTACTCCGCTATATGTTCCTCTTGAAATAGGAGTTGTAATGGTTCCATTGTTTGGTACCCCAGTAAAAGTGCTTGTAAAGTTTATAGGAGAGTTTAATGGAGCATTGTTTAATCCTCTTTCAATGTAGCCTTTTCCAATGACCATAGTTTCAACACCGCTTGTCCAGTTTCCAAAACCATTTACAGCACCTGTCGTTGGGATCCATTTGTAAAGATTGGCATTGTTTGAATAGGTAGAAATGTTAGCTGAATTAAAATTAGCAACTGGACTCGACCAATAAACATAATCACGGAAATCAATAAATGCTGTTCTTTCCATATTGATGTTTCCAGAATTAGCTGGAGATGGTGATGCCGTTACTTGAACTAGATTTGCATTATTTCTTATATTGAATGTAGCGCCAGCCGCAACATTTATCCAGTCTGTTACAGTTAAATTTCTTCCAGATTGTAGTTCTAAATTTCCTGTTCCTTTAACTGTAAGGTTTTTAGCTAAAGCATTTGGGTTATTCATTATTCTTGAAACTGTGCCTGTTGGTATTATTACACAAGTAGTTGCATCTGGAACCACGTTTGGAGCCCAGTTGCCTGCAGTATTCCAGTCACTATTTATCGTCCCTTTCCAGATTTTTGTATTGTTTGTTACAGATATAACTTTTGATACTGGACATCCATTTCCTAAAGTTGCAGTAGCTGTAAGTGACCATGAAGGTTGTTCTAATTGTGTGATTGTAGGGAGTAGGTATATTGTTGATACACTTTGAGCTACATATGGTATTGTTGGTGGGTTGTCAATATATGCATTTACACTAGCTCCACTCCAAGTAAAAGTTGTGTTCAGAGGTTTTACACCTGTTAATTTGAAATTGTCTAAAGCCCAACCGTCGTCCCAGTTTGCAGTATAGACAAAGCGTATTCTCAAATTTGTAAGCCCTGCATATGCTGATAAATTAATAGTTTCTCCAGTAAACTTTGATGCAGATCCAATATCAGAATTAAATGTTCTTACTGTATTAATTGTTGTAAAATTATCATTTGATATTTGTACTTCTCCTTTATCACCACTATAATAAGAATAATAGTGGTCAAAAGTTAATGTTAAAGCGCTATAGACACCTGCATTGATTACAGGGGAGGTAATAATTGTGACAATATTTGAATTTGCATAATCTGAAGTAGCAAATGCAAATTTATTGCCAGTTGTAGCTACTGCACCAGAATTAACAGCAGGCCTCCAAACTGTTGTTGTGGTTGGTTGGTAAGTACTTGTTTTTACACTCCAAGGGGTGTCGGCTCCAGCATTTGTATTTGTAGGAGTTGTAACTACCCAAGATCCTAACCCACTTTCGAAGTCTTGTAATAAAACATCTTCAGTTACTGTATCTCCACCTGCAGTCACTGAAATAATAGTTCCTTCACCGCAAACATTTGGTAGTGATGATGTTAAGGTTACGTTTGTTGTAGGTTTTATTGTTGCTGTAACTGGGGTTCTGTATAACGATTCGCAAGTACCATTGTAGGCAGTTACATAATAAATTGTTGTCGTACTAATGCTTGGCGTTGTCCAATTATCAGATCCTACAACTTGTTGTATTAGAGAGGCTCCTGTTTCAGTAGAGTACCATCTAAATCCAGTAGCACCTGCAGAAACGGCTGATAGGTTTACAGTATTAGTCGGTCCACATGCAGAACCATTTGTAATGCTAGTTATTTTTTGTCCACAATCAGCTTGAACAGCGATAGTGTAATCTTCTGTTTCACCAGTTGTATATCCTTGAGTACATGAGTCTATTGTACTACTATCTCCAAAACTTCTAGTCCTAATTCTCATTCTATAGTTACCTGCTGCTTGAGCTCCTGGTACAACAAAACCAAAAGAAGTGTCTCTAGTTGCAGTTGTACCGGTGCTATATACTGTTTCGCCAGCATCGATAAAATCACCATCATTGTTCCAGTCAACATAAGCATAAATAAACTGTCCTAACGAGCCTACTAAATTGATATTGATATTGATACCTCCAGCAGGAATTTGTCTGGCAATAGTTATGGCAGTGTAATTTGCATATCCGTTTGATGAGTATCCTGTTGGGGAGTTCGCGACATCATTTAATGTTCCAACAGATGTAATTCCCGAAATATAATTAGTATTAATTAAAGAAGTTGGAACACAATAAGCATTGTTTGCTGTTGTTATATTTCCTGTTAATGGGGAGGTTGTGTTGTAAAGAGGACCACCAGTGCAATTTCCATTATATGAAAATACATAAATATAGTAAAGTGTATTTGCAGTTAAGCCAGTCGCTAAAAATGTAGTATTGTCATCATTGTCTACAACTGTGTATCCAGCACCTATATTACTACCTATGCTATAGAATGTTGATGGGGTA
>CBFHBH010000382.1:0-2590 GCA_965653735.1 uncultured Flavobacterium sp.
TCATGCTACAGGATATAAAGAAGAGGATTTTACCATGGAGCCATTACCTGACTATCTGAATTCTTATCCTGACTCTGCTTTTTTATCATTATTCAGTGGCGATTACGTTCAATGGTATTTTGAAAAAATTAAAGCCATATTTAATAATACAAACATTCCTATTTTTTTAACTCCATTTGGTTTTGAAGAAACAATGTTAAAAAATGTAATTTGTCCTAGTAACAACATTCATGGTATTGCTTCGTGGTCAAAAAACATAAATAATCCTGAAAATAAAACATTTTTAGATGAAATAGAATCATTAGGCAAAATACCAAACATATTTACCTTATTAGGATGGGAAAGTGCTGAATTAGTAAAAAAAATATTATTCCTCTTGGAAACCAACACTAATAACATTTCGAAAATCATAGATGATCTTAATGAGTTTCAATTTAAAAGTCCCAGAGGATTAATAACATTTTATTCTAAGTATAATCAGACCATTGCTCCTTTGTATGAAGCTTCAATTTTACCTGATGACAATGGAAATTGTTTTGTGAAAATAAATTCAATAATAGAAAACACCAACCAACATTTTGATGATTTATATGGTCAGGAACTAGAAGGTGCTACTTCTGCTTGGTATAATAGTTACGTTTGTATTTAAAATGGAAAACAAAAAGAAAATATTAATCTTGTGTGGCGGAAAGTTTGCTTTCAAAACATTGCAGCTATTGGCATTTGAAAAATTTCTTTATGGAATTGCAATTGGTAATGGTAATAAAACTGTAACTGAAGCATTAGAAAATGAAGCCTCAAATAGCGGATTAGCTTTTAAATCTTTTCCAACTAAAAAATCTATTTCTGCTATGCGAGAATGGATAGATGAAATACAACCTGATTACATATTTTCAATTTCATTTCCCTTTCTGTTACCTGAGTCAGTTTTATCCTATGGGCATGATAAATTCATTAATTTTCATCCTGGTCCATTACCAAGATATAGAGGTCCGATGCCTATTTTTGAAGTTTTAAGAAATCAAGAAGATCAAACAGCTATTTGCGCACACTTCATGAACAGTAATTTTGATGAAGGCAACATCATTTTTAATGATCCAATTGTAATCAAACAGAATGAAACATATGGCAGTTTAACTGTCAAAATAAGCAACAGAATGTCGCAAGTAGTACTTAATGTGGCAAACATGTTAGAATACGGATCTAAAATACCCAATTTTGTTCAGGACGAGAACGATTCTTGCTATTACGAAAAACCTGAATTATCTGACACATTCATTAACTGGAAAAATATGAATGCTTCAGAAATTATTGCTTTAATTAACGCATGTAATCCTTGGAACACTGGTGCTGACGCAACTTTACTTGGCGAACAAATAAAAATCATTTCAGCAATTGTAATAGATGAACATCATGACAACCTACAAGTTGGTAATATAATCTCATTATCAGATGAAGGATTGATAAAAATTGCTTGTTCTGATAATGAAATTATTGGGATAAAAATTTTAAGTACTGATGAGGGAATTATGACCTCTAAAGAGTATTCTAAATTAAAAAAAATAAATCAATACGTGTTAAACTAAAAACATTAAGAATAAACGAAATAAACATTCTATAAACTAAAATTTAATAAAATGAAAATCAAAATTACTTTATCAATCATCTTACTTGTGTTTGGTATTTTTACTGGACAAGCACAAGTTTTTTGGAGTGATACATTTGAGGATGCTGGGGCTCCATCAAGTGGAACAAGAACTCCAGGAAACAATACGGGAACCGGCACACCTTATACCTCATATTTTGCAAGAACCAACAATGCAGGTATAAATGTTGTAACTTCAATAAGTGGAGGTTATTTATCAGGAGAAGGAGCAAAATTTTGGGCTGGTGAGAATCATGATGAAATTACTGGAGCTACAGTTGCTGGCACAGAGGAACAACAAATTACTTGGAGTTCGATCAATATTAGTGGTAAAACAAATTTACACTTTAGTGGACTTTTTGCTGCTAATAACACAACCGCAGCTTTTGAAAATTCAGCCTTTGGATCAAGTCATAATGATTATGTTATCGTTGAATACAGTATCGATGCAGGAGCTTATTTACCTCTTTTAAAGTTTTATGCAAACAACGGAATAAATAGTGGTACAAATAACAAATCACTATCATTAGATACTGATGGCAATAATGTAGGTGATGGTACAATTCTTTCTTCAACCTTTCAATCTTTTGAAAAGCAAATTTCAGGAACTGGAACAACTTTGACTCTTAGAATTAGAAGTTATATGAATGGTGGCAGTGAAGAATGGGCCATTGATAATTTTAAACTGCAAGAAGGACCATCATGTGTTGCACCAATAGTTTATAATGTTACTGGTGGTGGGACAGGATCTTCTATTTCGGTTGGTTTATCAAATTCAGAAGTTGGTGTCTCATATCAATTAAAAAATGGAGCAACTAATGTAGGATCACCTGTTGCTGGGACTGGGTCTGCTATTTCTTTTGGAGTACAAACAACATCAGGAACTTACACAGTAATAGGCACAAGAAACGTGGGACTATGTAGTTCCAATATGAATGGAAATGC
>CBFHBH010000383.1:0-2589 GCA_965653735.1 uncultured Flavobacterium sp.
ATCTGGTGTTAAAAAATGCCATTTCCAAGGAAGATTGTTTAGCGACTCAACAAATTATATGGGAGTTTTTAGGAATGGAACCTGATAATCCTGACTCCTGGTATGTTGCACATTCAGAGCAAAAAGGACTGATGGTTAACTTTTTTGAGCATCCTATTTTAGAAAAAAATAGAGCCTCTGCCCGAATCAAAAAGGCTTATGAACAATTATACCAATCCAAACAGATTTATAAAACTATAGATAAAGTAAGTTTTAATCCACCCATAACACCAAATTATACTTTCAAAGGAAGTGATTTGCATTGGGATGTAAGTTTGCAACAACCCATTCCGTTTCGATTACAAGGATTGATTTATCTTTCAGATTGCGGACCAAAAGATGGAGCTTTTCACTGTGTGCCTGGTTTTCATAACAGTATTGCCGATTGGATAAACCAAATTCCGAAAGGAAAAGAAATAAGAACCTATGCTTTAGAAACCTTGCAACCCGTTCCTATTACTGGTGAAGCAGGGGATATGGTCATTTGGCATCAAGCTTTGCCGCATTGTGCAACGCCTAATTATGGTACAACGCCACGAATGGTGCAATATCTAACGTACTTTGGAGAAAATTACACTGAACCTATCCAATGGATTTAAAAAAAACAGTAGAAATATAAAAATGTCTAAAATAATTATACTCACTCCCATGGAGATAGAAAAAGAAAAAGTACTTTCTGCTTATCTCGAATTCCAAATTTGACCCATTCGTATGAAGTTATTGTTTCCGGAATAGGGAGAGAAAGTACTGCTAAAACATTGATGCAATTACCTACACATGATGTTTGCGTGTTAATGGGATTTGCAGCACTAGTAGAAAAAGCAGTCGATTTACCAGATTATTTACAGCTTGGTAAGCCAATTGAAATTACCCATGCTTCTTTGTATGGTTACGAAGGAGGTTTGTTTGAGAATGGAGCGCCTATAAAAAAAGAAGCACATTTAAATTTACCATGTTTATCTTCCTTAACTTCAGATAAATTTGTTCGAACTACAGATTTAGCCGAAAAAACTGTCGTGAACATGGAGGATTACACGTTTATGTATTTAAAGAAATCTCAAGATTTAATCGTTCGAATTATATCTGATTTTCTTCCTCATGAAACCGAAATTGATTTCTTTGAAGAAGTGAAAGGCATTGATTTTATAGAAGCTGTAAAGGTTTTAGAGCATTTAAATTAAGAGAAATTCAGGGAATTGTTTCTTTAGACTGAATAAAAATTCAATCAACCATTTGGATATTAGAGAAATAATTTACAAAATTTGTTCCCGAAAATTAATAACAATTAAAAAGAAAGAAAATGTTTGTATTCAACTTAACAAATTACGGTTACCAATCAGCAGGTGCTGGTGTAACTTCTCTTCGTGGTTTTACTTTAAGTTAGAAAAAAACTTCACTATATGATAAAACCCGAAGACATCTAGTTTCGGGTTTTTTTATGCATTAAACTTTCCCGAAACTGATAAATCAGAAATCCAATCGAGAGCTACCGCTTTCGAAAGGACAGTGTATTATTCAATTTTAAATTTATGGGAAATAAATTATCAGGGAAAGACCTAATTAAAATAGGTTTCCCTAAGAACAATGCTATCAATATTGCTTTAGGGCAAATCAATAGATATAGAAAAAGAGAAAAAAAGGAAGCAATACTAACAGAAGCAAAAGAAGTATTGTTGGAGCCTGAAAAATTCAAAAATCACGGAACTTGGGGTAAAGTAGCCGAAGGATTAGTAAATCCAGTACAAGTAAAGTTCAACGAGTTACGAAATACGAGAGCACCATTTTCGATTTTTGGAGAAAACGAAATCGAGGAACAAGCTAAGTTTCAGTTGTATGACGCTTTAAAATTACCCATTGCAGTACAAGGAGCATTAATGCCCGATGCACATTCGGGGTATGGATTGCCAATTGGCGGGGTACTCGCAACAGATAACGCAGTGATTCCATACGGAGTGGGTGTAGATATAGGTTGTAGAATGAGTTTATCCATTTTAGATTTACCAGCTTCTTACCTAAAAGGGAAAGAGCATCAGTGGAGAAAAATTTTGTTGGATAACACCAAATTCGGGATGACCGAAACGCACAAAATCAAGTCAGATCATCAAGTGTTTTCACATGCGGCGTTTTCTGATATTCCTTTGGTGAAACAGCTTTTGGATAAAGCGTATAAACAATTAGGAACTTCGGGTGGAGGAAATCATTTCGTTGAAATTGGTATAGTGAAATTGGAACACACTTTACCAGACTGGAAAATCGAAGCTGGCGAATATGTAGCAGTTTTATCGCACAGTGGTTCAAGGGGATTTGGAGCCAATATTGCTAAGCATTACACATATTTGGCAACTAAGCAATGTCCGTTGCCAAAAAATGTTCAGCATTTGGCTTGGTTGGATTTGAATACACACGACGGACAAGAATACTGGACGGCTATGAATCTTGCTGGTGAATATGCAAAAGCGTGTCACGAAGACATTCACAGACGTATAGCTAAAGCCATTGGTAAAAGAGTTTTAGTAACCATTGAAAACCATCACAATTTTGCTTGGAAAG
>CBFHBH010000384.1:0-2589 GCA_965653735.1 uncultured Flavobacterium sp.
TTTGTGGATTACAGCAACTGCAATTCCTGAAATGAAAGGATATGTTTCTGCTTTAGAAGGAAAATCTGAAATTTTGAAAATTGACATTAAGACCAAAAGTATTGTCAAGAGGTTTTCTGTTCAAGGAAATCATGTTTTTGGAGATTTGATTATTAATGATAAAGGAGAAGTGTTCCTTTCAGATAGTGGAGAAGCTCTAATTTACCAAATCAAAAATGATGAGTTATCTATCTGGTTAGATTTAAAGAAAGAGGCATTCAATCTTCAAGGAATTACTTTTGGTAAAAATCAAGACGAAATATTTATTGCAGATTATTTAAAAGGGATTTTAAGAATTGATATTCAAAATACTTCTAATAGAAATTGGATGAAATTGCCTGAAGGATTTTCCCAAAAAGGAATTGATGGATTGTTATATTATAAAAACTCATTAATCACATTGCAAAATGGTGTGAAACCACATCGTGTTACTCAGTTGTTTTTAAATAATGATAATTCAATTATAAGTTTGAAAGTCATTGATCACAACAGAAGTGAAATGATTGAACCAACAAATGGTTTGATTAAAGATGATACTTTTTATTTTATAGGTAATTCACCATGGAATTTTTATGATAAAAACTTCAATCTAAATACAGATTTAATACACAATTCAACTATATATAAATACAACCTACATGCAAATTAATAAATATTTTTTATCTGCCTTTTCAGCTTTTTTTATCTGGGGATTTTTTAGTTTAGCTTTAAAACCATTGCATGATTATCCTTCTTTAGATATTCTTTTCTATAGAGTATTTTATGCTACAGTATTGTTATTGATAATCAATATATTTTTCAGAAAAGAAAAAATTAAAGCCGATTTACAAATTTATAATTCATTCGATAAAAAAGAGAAAATAAAGATTATCTCGCTTACTGTTTTAGGAGGTTTTTTATTAGTTTTCAATTGGTTTTTGTTTATTTATTGCGTTAATCATGTAAGTGTACAATCGGCCTCATTGGCTTATTTAATATGTCCAATTATAACAACTGTCCTTGCATTTTTCATACTTAAAGAACAACTGAGTAAATGGCAATGGTTAGCTGTGTTTTTGTTTGTTATAAGCTGCGCTATTTTGTCTTATGGTCATGTGAAGGACTTGATATATTCGTTGGTAATTGCAACAACATTTGCCTTGTATTTAATTAGTCAGAGAAAGAACAATAAATTTGACAGATTTGTGGTACTAACAACACAATTGGTTATTGCCTCGGTCGTTATATTACCTTTCTTTCCATCTTATAAAGGAGAAACACCTGTAGCTTCTTTATTTTGGGTCTTGTTGACATTAATAGTTGTTTTGTTTACCATAATTCCTTTAGTCCTAAACTTATTTGCTTTAAAAGGAATGAATTCAGCAACAGTTGGCGTATTGATGTATACAAATCCTTTGATAAATTTCTTTCTCGCACTATTTTATTTTAAAGAAGAAATTAACTTCGGACAAATGATTGCTTACTCAATAATTTTACTTGCAATTGTTGTTTTTAACGAAAAGTTGATCTTAAAAAGAAATTAACTCAATCTTAATTTTTTTTCGTTGTTTTAAATAAATCTCTTTCAAAGTATTTTGTTATGTATATAACTGTTTATAAGGTATTTATCGATTAAGTGTTTGTTTTTATCGATGAAATACATATTTACAATATTGACATTTTGTAAGATTAAGTTTAATAAATTTTTATATTAAAAACTTTTTAAATTTGGCATAATTAACTTTTAACCAAACAATTATGAAACCAATTAAAAAGAGTGCACTATTTTTAAGTGTTGTTGCATTAGCAACAATCTACTCATGTTCAAAGGATGAAAATGAAGTTCCTTCTGAAAACTTTGAAGCCAAAACAATTGAACAACCAAAAGGTATTGAAAAAGAATGCATGTATGTTGATGCATACTGGCCATCTTCAGCAGTTTTATCAACAACATTGTCTGCTGGTGCAGGAACGTCTTCAGATGTAACTTTGATGAACAATCAAAATACAGCTATTAAAACATTTTGGAGAGGTACTTCAGTAGCAGCGCCTCTATTCAGATTCGTATACAATGGAACGAATTGGAATTCAACGTATAATGCAATTTCATATAGTTCAGGAAGAATATATTATGGCGAGGGAATTTTTAGAGATGCAAAATCAAAAGATGCTTCAAATCTAATTAATGTAATGATTTTAGCCCATGAGTACGGACATCAATTGCAATATGCTTATGGTCTTCCGTCAGTAACTGAATCAACAGCAAGACCAAATGAATTGGAAGCAGACGGTATGGCTGGATATTATTTAAGAAGAGGGTATGGAAAATCGACTTTCGCATCTATTGCTACAGGTTATGAATTTGCATATTCTATTGGTGATTATTCAACAACAAGTTCAGGTCATCATGGTACACCTCCTCAACGTCGTTCGGCAGTTCGTTTAGGTTTCTTATTAGCAGATCCAGCTAATGCAAAATTAACAGCATCACAATTTGATTATAATTTCTTCTACTATTATAATGGCGTTTTGAATGGAACTTACAGATTGGCAAGACCTGCAAATATCTCT
>CBFHBH010000385.1:0-2576 GCA_965653735.1 uncultured Flavobacterium sp.
CAACAGATTCGTTTACGATAATTTACATTAAATGTAAAGATAAATGTATTTTGATTGCGGTATATTTCCTTAATTTTACCAAAATTTTAAGTTTAGTTGTGGGAAGTAAGAATAAATTAAAAAGGTTCAAGGAAAACGAGACGTTTACTAACGTTTTTCAACCTACGAGAGAAGAAGTAATTTCAGGGAATTTTCCTTTGAAAGGCAAATGGAATAAAGATTTTTTTAAGAATGACCATCCAATTATTTTAGAATTGGGTTGTGGCAAGGGAGAATATACTATTGGTTTAGCCGAAAGAAATTTAGATAAAAACTATATTGGAATAGATGTTAAAG
This sequence comes from uncultured Flavobacterium sp., assembly GCA_965653735.1. Classification (GTDB taxonomy): domain Bacteria; phylum Bacteroidota; class Bacteroidia; order Flavobacteriales; family Flavobacteriaceae; genus Flavobacterium. Next base: position 337 of record CBFHBH010000385.1, read on the forward strand.
GAGCTCGTTTTTGGCGTGGTGCAAAAACATCTGTTGAAAATGGTATGGATCATGTTGCTTTTGTGCGAACTCAAATCGAATTAATCGAACATATTTTTGCTGAAAATGAAGTGGATGAAATTTGGATTACATTTCCAGATCCGCAAATAAAATATAAACGTACTAAGCATAGAATGACCAATTCTGAGTTTTTAAAATTATACAAAAGAATTTTGAAACCAAACGGTGTGATGAATTTGAAAACAGATTCTGAATTTATGCACGGCTATACTCTTGGATTGTTGCACGGTGAAGGACACGAAGTTGAGTATGCAAATCACAATGTCTATAAAAACGAAGGGTCTCCTAAAGAAGTAACCGATATTCAAACATTTTACGAAAAACAATATTTGGAAATTAACAAGGCAATTACGTATATTCGATTTAAAATAAAATAGCATTTTCATGGCTTTAGTTTTGCCGCTGCTTTTTGGATTCTTAACCTCGCTTGTAGGAGTTGCTCCTCCGGGAATAATTAATATGACTGCGGCTAGGATTAGTCTTCAAGATGGTAAAATCAGAGCCATGATGTTTGCACTAGGTGCTTCAATAATTGTTTTTGTTCAAACGCTAGTAGCGGTCGTTTTTGCCCAATATATAGATGGTCACAAGGAAGTTGTGATTTTACTTCGTGAAATTGGTTTTGGAATTTTTACTGTACTAACCGTTTATTTTCTTTTTATTGCTAAAGCTCCAAAAGTAAAAATGAAAGACGAACTCCATATTAAGAGTAAAAAAAGTCGTTTTTTCCTTGGAATGCTTATATCAGCAATAAACTTTTTTCCAATACCATACTACGTTTTTACTAGTATAACTTTAGCTTCTTATGGATACTTTACATTTGATACTATTTCGGGATTGTCATTTGTTATTGGTGTGGTTTTAGGAAGCTTCGCTGTTTTTTATGCCTACATAGCCTATTTTCAAAAGATAGAATCCAAAGCTATTTACTTGTTGAAAAACATGAATATTATTATGGGGACAATTACTGGAGTAGTTTCGTTATTGACTTTATATAATATTCTCAGATTCTATTATAAGTTTTAAAACTCATCACTTTGGCTAAGAAAAATCCAGATAACGATAATTTCTTTGAAAGAGTATATGCAATTGCTCGACAAATACCGGAAGGCCGAGTAACTTCTTATGGCGCAATTGCTAAAGCTCTAGGAACTGCACGTTCAGCAAGAATGGTAGGATGGGCCATGAATGCTTCACATAATATGGAAGATGTGCCTGCGCATAGAGTTGTAAATCGTAACGGAGTACTTACTGGTAAACATCATTTTGACGGAACAAGTTTAATGCAACAACTTTTAGAAAGTGAAGGTATTGAGGTGATAAACAACCAAATTGTTGACTTTGAGAAATATTTTTGGCAGCCAGACGTTAGAGAAGAATAAACAATGTTAATGAAAAAATTACTTTTTATTTTAATAGTTGGTTTTTGTTTTTCTTGTAAAGATGAACATGTTTATCCAAGAATAGTAAACCAACAAGAAAGAAATTTTGTAAAAGTAAACACTAATATGATGGTTCAATTCTTTGATTATCCATCTATGGCTTGGAATATTAATGATGATTTTGATATCAAGAATGAAAATTTATCTAAAACAAACTATAACAATCTTGTTGAAAGAATTAAATTAGATACAGTACTTCCAAAATATAATATTAAGGCAATAGTTGATACATCTTACAATATAATTGCTTCAGGATTTTTCTATAAATATATTCCTCAACCTAAAAATATTATTGTTGATGGATTAATAAACGGAAAAGTGCCTACAGAAATGCAGCATAAAGTTGCTGAAAAAGAATATACGAGATATCTGAATAAAAAATTTAAATATCGAGATGATTTTGTTGAATGTTTGCCGTTATTAGTTTTAAACAAATCCACAGATACTATTCTTACTAGATTTAAATTTATTCAGGAAGCAAAAGACATGGATGGGATTTGGAAGCCTATAGAATGTTATTATAATTTTGGAGGTTGTGGTAATCCAGAAAGCTATTATTATAAACATGTATCCAACAAGTATATTGTTTTTCCTATTATTAAATATTATGGGAATTTTAAAACAAAAATAAGAGTGAAAGTGTTTAACAAAGGCAACGTCTATTATTCAAATGAATTTTCAGGATGCATAAATCAATCCCAATTTGACCAAACTGCTTTTCGAAAAGAATTTGAAAGT
>CBFHBH010000386.1:0-2570 GCA_965653735.1 uncultured Flavobacterium sp.
ACCCATTCGCCAGAAGCTAAAAGTAGTTCTGCCTTTTTGAATTTCATTGTTTCAGATTTTCCGCTCATCACATGTTTGATAGTAACATTGTCATTACGGTTAATTTTTGGTTGATCACGAACTATAGTTTCAGTTACATGGTGTTGTTGAGATTGTCCAGCATTTTGCATAGCTTCACGGTTACGTTCTGCTTGCTCTTCCATGTTTAATACTTCGTCTTTACTCTCGATATAGTTTTCATGGTGAACTTCTTCAACTGCTTCTTGAATGTTAGTGTTTTGTTGAGGTAAATCTCCTTTGAAAAGGAAAGAAATTACATCTTTATTGATGCCATCTAACATGTTTTTGAATAAGTTGAATGCTTCAAACTTATAAATTAGCAATGGATCTTTTTGCTCGTGAACCGCCAACTGAACCGATTGCTTCAATTCGTCCATTTTACGTAAATGTTTTTTCCAAGCCTCATCAACAATAGCTAGAGTGATATTCTTTTCAAAATCAGCAACCAACTGTTTTCCGTTAGATTCGTAAGCCTTCTTTAAGTCAGTTACAACATTTAAAGATTTTATTCCGTCAGAGAAAGGAACAATAATTCTTTCGAACTGATTGTTTGGATTCTCGTAAATATTTTTGATGATAGGTAAAGCCTCGTTAGCATCTCTATCGTTTTTAGCTTGATAATATTCAGATGCTGCTTTATATACTTTACCAGTAATTTCTTGATCCGTTAATCTACTAAATTCAGCTTCATTTACAGGAGATGTTATAGATAAATAACGAATTAATTCGAATTCGAAATTCTTGAAATCTTTCGATAATTTGTTTTTCTCTACAATGTTGTCACAAACATCATAAATCATATTTGCAATATCAAGTTTTAAACGCTCTCCGTGTAAAGCATGACGACGACGTTTGTAAACAACTTCACGTTGTGAGTTCATTACGTCATCATATTCTAATAAACGTTTACGAACACCAAAGTTATTTTCTTCGACTTTCTTTTGGGCTCTTTCGATAGATTTTGTCATCATTGAGTGTTGGATAACTTCACCTTCTTTTAAGCCCATCCTCTCCATAACTTTTGCCACTCGGTCAGAACCAAATAAACGCATTAAGTTATCTTCTAATGAAACATAAAATTGTGAACTTCCCGGATCTCCTTGACGACCTGCACGACCACGTAACTGACGGTCTACACGACGAGAATCGTGACGTTCTGTACCTATGATAGCTAAACCACCAGCCGCTTTTACTTCGTCAGTCAACTTAATATCGGTACCACGACCAGCCATGTTTGTAGCAATGGTTACTACGCCTGGTTTACCAGCTTCAGCAACGATTTGCGCTTCTTGCTTGTGTAATTTTGCATTTAATACGTTGTGCTGAATACCTTTCATTTTAAGCATACGGCTTAATAATTCTGATATTTCAACCGAAGTTGTACCAATTAATACTGGACGACCTTCGCTTACTAATTGTTGAACATCTTCTGCAACAGCATTGAATTTTTCACGAACAGAACGATAGATTAAATCTTCTTTGTCTTTACGAGCAATTCCTCTGTTTGTTGGAATTTCAACAACATCTAATTTGTATATTTCCCAAAACTCACCTGCTTCAGTTACAGCTGTACCCGTCATACCTCCTAATTTGTTGTACATACGGAAGTAATTTTGAAGTGTGATAGTAGCGTAAGTTTGTGTAGCGTCTTCGATTTTTACATTTTCTTTTGCCTCAATTGCTTGGTGTAAACCATCAGAGTAACGACGACCATCCATGATACGTCCTGTTTGCTCATCTACAATCATAACTTTGTTATCCATGATTACATATTCAGTATCTTTTTCGAATAAAGTATATGCTTTCAATAACTGTGTTAATGTATGGATACGCTCACTTTTTACTGAGAAATCAGCAAATAAAGCTTCTTTTTGTTCAGCTTCTTCTTCTTTTGAAAGACCTGATTTTTCGATACGTGCGATTTCAGTTCCAATGTCTGGTAAAACGAAGAATCTATCATCAGTAGTTTTTGATAATTCTTTGATTCCGCTTTCTGTTAACTCAACCTGATTGTTTTTTTCTTCAATAACAAAGTATAAAGCCTCATCAATGATTGGCATTTTACGGTTGTTATCTTGCATGTATTCGTTTTCAGTTTTTTGAAGTAATTGTTTTACTCCTTCTTCTGATAAAAATTTAATTAAAGCTTTATTTTTAGGTAATGCACGGTGAGCACGTAATAATTGAACTCCTCCTTCTTTAGTATTACCAGCTGAAATTAATTTTTTTGCTTCAGCTAAAAATCCGTTTGCTAATTGACGTTGAATTCCTACTAAGTCTTCAATTTTTGGTCTTAATTCATTGAATTCGTGACGATCACCATCTGTAACTTGACCAGAAATAATTAAAGGAGTACGAGCGTCGTCGATTAATACCGAGTCAACCTCATCCACAATTGCAAAATTATGTTTGCGTTGTACTAAGTCGTTAGGTGAATGTGACATGTTATCACGAAGGTAATCGAAACCAAATTCGTTGTTCGTGCCGTACGTGATGTCGCAGTCGTAGGC
>CBFHBH010000387.1:0-2564 GCA_965653735.1 uncultured Flavobacterium sp.
CATTATTTTTTGTGTAACTATGTTACTAGTTTTATTTACACATAAAATGATTAATTCAGAGCGATCTGACAAACAAGTTTTAAACGAGCAAATAAGATTTAATGATTTTAATAATAAGGAATATTTATCCCCAAGTTTTAATTTAGTTGGTACTTCGGCTCCTCTACGTATAGATTTGTTTTCTCCAGTATCTAATTCTTGGGCATATGCTGGTGTTTCAGTTATTAATGAAGAAACTAATGAAGAGATTTTTGCAGAAAAAGAAATAGAATATTATAGTGGTTATGAAGATGGTTATGCTTGGAATGAAGGGAGTACTTCAGAAAAATTTTATATATGTGGCTTGGGTCCAGGGAAATACCATTTATCTGTTAACACATCTAAGGATGTCTTAGATGTTACTAATGAAGGAATGTATATCAAAGCGCAATGGGAAAATGCCTCTGGATGGAATTTTAAATTTGTAATTTGGACATTAGTTATTGTTTTTATTTTAATCTTAATTGGAAGATATTTGTTTGAAAAATCTCGTTGGAGTGATAGTGAATACTCTCCTTATGAAACAGAAGATTATTAGTTATGGAAGATATTAAAGCACTCATTATTAAAAATAAATTTGCTCTTATTATTGGAGGTTTAGCCTACATAATGTTTTTGTATTTCTCTTACGAAGGGAGTCGTATTTGTGATTGTCAGAGTACTCAAAAGTATCAAAATGGGAGTACCACACATCGAGGATCAACAGTAAACAGATTTTATCATAAATAAATTATATATATGGATATTTTAAATTTAAAACCTATCATCAATTCAGTGTTGTTTTCATTTATTGGAGTAGTAATACTTATAATTGGTTATTATATCATTGAAAAAATAACTCCAGAAAACACTTGGAAGGAAATTGTACACAATAAAAACAGTGCTTTGGCTATTGTGTTTGCAGCTTTAATTATTGGAATTTCTATGATAATTAGTGCCGCAATTCATGGGTAATAAATTTTTAAAATTTGAATTTTTATTACTTACTGCTGTATTTATAATTGCAACTTGCGGATTAGTTTATGAATTAGTTGCAGGGACTCTTGCTAGTTATTTATTAGGAGATTCAGTAAAACAATTTTCTTTTATTATTGGGGTTTACTTGTTTTCAATGGGTATCGGCTCATATTTTTCAAAATTTGTAAAAAAGAATCAGCTCAATACATTTATTGAAATTGAAATTCTAGTTGGTGTAATTGGAGGTTTAAGTTCTGTACTACTGTTTATATTGTTCGAACAGGTTGATTATTTTCAATTTGTACTATACTTTTTGGTGTTTGTAACTGGGTGTTTGGTAGGGCTAGAAATTCCTCTTTTAATGAATATCCTGAAAGATAAAGTTGAGTTTAGTAATTTAGTCTCTAATGTTTTTACCTTTGATTATATTGGCGCATTACTAGCTTCGGTGTTATTTCCATTAGTTTTGATTCCAAAATTAGGTGTAATGCGAACATCTTTATTCTTCGGAATGATTAATGTTTCTATTGCTATCTTATTGACGTTTGTATTGTCTAAAGAGATTAAAAAAGCATATTGGCTTAAATTTAAAGCTATTTCTTCTTTTTTAATTTTACTGGTGGTTTTTCTTTTTTCGGATAGTATTTTGTCATATTCGGAAGAAAAATTATATGGGGAAAATATTGTGTTTTCAAATACTACACCATATCAAAGAATTGTACTTACCCATAACAAAAATGATTATAAATTGTTTTTAAATAATAATTTGCAGTTCTGTTCTTCAGATGAGTATAGATATCATGAAGCACTTGTCCATCCAGCAATGGAATGTGCTCCAAAAGTTAAAAATGTTTTAGTTTTGGGTGGTGGAGATGGTCTTGCAGTTAGGGAAATTTTGAAATACAAAGATGTTGAAAAGATTACTTTAGTAGATCTTGATGAAAAAATGACAACTATGTTTACTCAAAATCCAATTTTAACAGGGTTTAATAAAAAGTCATTTTCCAATCCTAAAGTTATTATCTTTAATCAAGATGCCTTCATGTGGGTTAAGTCATCTAAAGAAATATTTGATGTGATTATTATTGATTTTCCTGATCCTTCTAATTATAGTTTGGGTAAGTTATATTCGCAAAAATTTTATCAGTATTTAAAAAGAGTTTCTCATAACGAAACTGTTGTTGTTGTTCAAACTACTTCGCCATATTTTGCTCCTAAATCATTTTGGTGTATTAATAAAACTGTTGAGTCTGCTTTAGCAAATACCGATGCTTTTCATGTTTATGTTCCTTCATTTGGAGAGTGGGGATTCACTATTGCTTCGATGAATGATAACATAAAATTTGAAAAAAGTAATCGTCAAATTAAAGATTTACGATTTTATCAGCATGATTTTTCTAAATTAAATTACTTTCCTCAAGATATGAAAGTTAAAGATGTTGAAATAAATAGACTGGATAACCAAATACTTGTGAGATATTTTGATGAAGAGTGGGGAAAACTATAATTCTTTTAGCCGTAGAAAATTTTTAAAGTTAGGAGCTGCCTCGGTTGTATTGGCATACATT
>CBFHBH010000388.1:0-2551 GCA_965653735.1 uncultured Flavobacterium sp.
CCAATTAGATATTTGTCATCAGTTGACCAAGAGGTTGCAATTCCTTGACCAATTAGTTTTCCTTTATCAGAACCATCTATATTGTAAACCCAAATATCAGCACCTTTATGAACAGCAACTGTTTTTCCATTGCGAGAGAGAATAGCATTATAATATTGTCCTTCATCATTAGTTATGGACCATTTTTTTTGCGTTTTTAGATTTGTTGCTTCAATTTGTAATGTAAAAGGATTGGTGTGAACCACAATTTCGCTTTTACCATTAAACGAAGGGAGTAAGTTGTGATTCAAATCGACTTCTGTAGCTCTTTTATCTTTAATTGAATATGCTTTCACTCTAGAATTTGAAAAGTATTCTTTTTCCCCTTTTTCTTTAAAATAGAAGGTCTGACTATCTAAATTCCAAGTATAACCATACCCAATTCCTTCTTTTGTTGAAATTGGACTTACTTCATTTGTTTCCAAGTCGAGTAGGAAAACACCATGATTATGTTCTCGGGTCAGAAGAACAAATTTGCCATCTGGAGAAGCTACAGGATTTGTAAATATTCCTTTTACTGGAATTTCTTTGGGTTTTGAAAATTCTTGTGCTTGTAACTTAATTGTCAGAAGTAATAAAGCACTCAATAATAAGTTTTTTTTCATGTTTATTTTTTTTTGTTAATAGTAAAAATATTACAAATTAAATAAACTGACAAAAAAACACCTTGATAATAAGGTGTTTATGAAAAATATAGAATAATTATCTTCTAAACTTATTTCGTGTTATAATGCTTTTTAGTTTCGCTTTTAAATCTTCTCCAGAATCGTATACCATTTGTTCGTTGGTAGGGAAAGGAGTAGATCTTCTGTTAAAGTATTGTAAATAATCACTATCGCAAGCATTTCTGTCTCCGTTGTAGTTAGCATAAATGTATTCAAAAATGAATTCGCTTGACAGAGGAAAAGTATCTATTAACTGATTTGTTCTAAAATCGATGTAATCAACTTTAGCATTTATGTTACAGGCTTTAAATTGTTTGAATTCATAGATAGTCGCTCTTACAGTTTTCATGTTGTCAACCATAACTACGTTTCCTTTTTCGTCTTTTACTTGGTTGCCATTAGCATCAAGTAACGGTTTTTTACCGTCAGCAATTTGTTTTTCTTTTACAAATTCACGCTCTTTAATTTGTTCTGGCGAAATATTTATCTGACGGAAGTTAACAATCAAACCATAATCGTAATTAACCCCTTTTTGACGATTGCTATGGTAAACAGTCCATTTATCATCTAATCCAAATGTACTGAAATCCAATAAATCAGACTGCAAACGAGTTGGGATAACCATTTGTGTTTCGTTTTTCGTATAAATACTTACATAATCTGTCCCTTTGTATTGAGCTTCGGCCATAAGTTTGCTAACATCTTTATAACCAGGATTGATTTTTTCAAGATAAGAAAAATCATCAAATGCCTTTCTAAAAGCCATCTTGTTGTTTTCTTTCATCAAGTTTTTAGAATTATCGTATAGGTATTTAGAAAGCGCTTCTTTACTTTTCACAATTTGAGTTGAGTAGTCATCAAAAGGAAAGTAGGCATTTCTTCCTTCTTTTAATAAATATAAAGGCAATAATGGTCTAATCTTTTCCTGACGGTTATTAAGTTGTAAGTATGTGTTGTATATTTTTTCAAAATTGGCAGGGTTTACATCTTTTTGAAGCATCTCAATATCACGTAAATCACGCTCTTTTGCTTTTGCAAAAGCTTCTTCAATCAGATAGACATAATCTTGTTTACCCTTCGAATTTTTATTTGTATTAAGAGCTTCGGAAGCACGATAAATGGCACCATCATAATCTCCATTACTAAGCATAGATTGCGTGCTTTTTACACCACAACTAATAATAAAACTAAAAACAATAACTAAAAGAGTAATTTTTTTCATACGTTTCAAATTTTGGCAAATATATATTTTTAGGAGCTTTGTCCCGCTGTACACTATATCTTTTTGTAAACAAAAAGGATGCCGTTTCCATCGGGGCTATAAAAAAACTCCGAGTTAATCGGAGTTTTTTGTAAAATTATTTTGTTGGAATAGGAGGGAGTAGCTTACTAGAAACTTCACCAAAACCAATTCTAACCGAATTATTTTGACAATATCCTCTCATTATTACAGTATCGCCATCATTAATGAATTTACGTTCTGAACCATCTTTCATTTGAATAGGGTTTTTTCCGCCCCAAGTAAGTTCAAGCATAGAACCAAATGAGTTCTCAGTTGGTCCAGAAATAGTTCCAGAACCCATCATATCGCCCGAATTGATTCTACATCCATTAATAGTATGATGCGCTAATTGCTGACTCATTGTCCAGTACATATATTTCATGTTCGAATCACAAACAACAGTTTCTTCTCCATTTTCGGGAGTTATGGCAACTTGTAAGTTGATATCAAATGCATGATCTCCTTTTTGTTGTAAATAAGGAAGCGGTGTTGGTTCTTGTTTTGGTTGTGCGCAACGGAAAGGCTCAAGAGCGTCCATTGTTACAATCCAAGGAGAAATTGAAGA
>CBFHBH010000389.1:0-2537 GCA_965653735.1 uncultured Flavobacterium sp.
TCGCAGATCGGTGAAGAAACCGGGGAGGGCACTGAAATTCAAACCATTACGCTTGATGATTGGGCGGAGCAAGAAAACGTTAAGAAGATCGATTTAGTAAAAATTGATGTCGAGGGACATGAGTTTGACACGATAAAAGGGAGTAAAGCAATTCTTGAAACTATAAAGCCAACATTTATCATCGAAATCGAATTGCGTCATGCGCATTATCCAATAAAAGACATTTTTGATTTCATACTTGGTTTTGGATATGAAGTGTTTTATTTCGATAGAAAGTCATTAAGCCTGAAACCTTTTGAAGTATCTCAAATGGGAGATTTTCAGAAAGACGAATACCTGAATGATTTTAATAAATACATCAATAATTTTATTTTCATAGCTAATTAGTTATGAATTATGAGTTATAAGTTATGAGTGAAAGTATTGTGAAAAATAAAAGTTACCAGTTAGCTATTGATGGTGTAAAGTTCTTTCAGTTGTTGCAAAATGATAAAAGAGAGTTTGTTTTAAGCAAGCAACTTTTACGTTCCATAACTTCAGTAGGAGCAAATGTTAGAGAAGCTGTTAATGCACAATCAAAAGCAGATTTCATTCATAAACTTTCTATTTCTCAAAAAGAATGTGATGAAAGTTTGTATTGGTTAGAGTTGCTAAAGGATACACAAATTGTTTCTCAAGAAGAATTTATGCCAATTCATACACAAGCAACAGAAGTTTTAAAAATCATACGAAGTATAATTATTACTTCAAAGAAGAATTTAACGTCAACTCATAACTCATAATTTATAACTCATAACTAAAATGAGCGTAGTAGCAAGACAAAGCATAAAATACAGTATCGTTGGATATTTCAGTACGTTGGTAGGAATTGTTTCAACGGTTTTTTTGTATCCGTATGATTTGGACTTTGCTGGAAAACTGCAATTCGTTTTTCAAACGGCGATGCTTATTTTACCCGTTGTGGCGTTAGGAATCATGCATGCTAACGTACGTTTCTTTCCTCAGATGTCACAAAACGAAACCCAGCAGGATTTGTTCAAGTTTTCGGTGGTTTTTATACTGGGTAATTTTTTATTAGGGATGATATTGCTTTCGGTAGCAGTTTTAATTTTTCCTAAAATAAAGACAACCGACTTTTGGGATTATTCCCCATATATTTTATCAGTAGCTTTATTGCTGTCGCTTATACAGTTGGCATCAAAATATATTTCGATAAAGAAGAGAATAGTTGTTCCCAGTATTTTCGAAAATCTGTTTCCAAAATTAGGTATGGTTGCCGCTTTTGTTTTTTTCTTCTGGAATAAAATGGACGAGACACAAGCGATTTGGATTTTTGTTTCCTTTTTTGTGGTATCAGTCTTAGGAATGTTTTTTTACCTGAACCGATTAGAAAAAATCACCAAAAAAGTAGATTTTAAATTTTTAAAGCAGGATAACTTTAGTAACGAACTCATTACCTATTCGTTGTATACTTTTTTAGGAAGTATGGGCTCAGTGATTGCTTTGAATATTGATACGTATATGATAGGTGAGATGCTTACGTTTCAGGAAGTTTCAATTTATAACACTTCGCTTAATCTAGTACGAATGATTACTGTGCCAGCACTAGGAGTGTACACTATTTCGGCCCCTATCATTGCGGGTTATATTGCCGAAAATAATATGTTGGATTTAAAGACTCTGCATCATAAAACATCACTGTATTTATTTGTGATAGGAGTGGTTTTATTTGGATTGGTCGCTGTAGGTATTGAAGATTTATTTTCCCTGATGACAAATGGAGATAAACTAATGAGAGGAATTCCTGTGCTTTATATTATGGGGTTTGCACTGTTGTTTGATTTGGCAACTGGTTTTAACGGATATATCATTTCAAATTCTAAGTATTATAAATTCAACAATACTACAACAGTTGCTTTAGCTTTCTTGACGATTAGTACCAATTTAATTTTCCTATTTTGGTTTAAAATGGGAATCGTAGGTGTTTCTATTGCAACAGCAACATCGTTAACGATTTATAATTTGATTAAAATTTATTTTAATTATAAAAAATTTGGCGTACATCCTTTTAGTTGGAAGTTTGTACAGGTAATAGCGGTATTACTTGTAGTTCTAACAGTTGGCTATTTCTTGCCTAACACTCCTTACAAATTCATCAACTTGTGTTATAAACCTGCTGTGGCATTTGTAGTTTTTGGATTGGCTAACCAAATTTTAAATATCATTCCTATTAAGGAAGTTTTGCCCAAGTCTTTATTTAAATAGTATTGGGACACAAGAGAAGTAAATCATCTTTATTTGGATTTTAAAATTTTAGTGGTCATAAATTCGCTTTCCACTTTTTCCTTAAATCTTACTGATTGAGGTAATTCTACACATATTGCTTTATCAACAACTTTTGATCGCATCATTTCTTTTTTTATAAAAATCTTACTCAAATTATGAGTTAGTACAGTGTAATTGTCGGCTTTATCATTTTTATGGTAGAAAATTTTAATAGATCTACAATTGTGGTTTTCGAATATTGTATTTAACAA
>CBFHBH010000390.1:0-2527 GCA_965653735.1 uncultured Flavobacterium sp.
TGTTTCGTCACTTAGTGGTGGGTATCAACTAGGAGAAGGAGCCAAATTTTGGGCTGGGGAAAATCATGATGATATTTCTGGAGCGCCAATAGCGGGGACAGAGGAACAGCAAATTGACTGGACGGGCATCAACATCAGTGGTAAAACTGGCCTTCATTTTAAAGGTCTTTTTGCCGCAAACAACACATCAGCGGCATTCGACACACAAGCTTTAGGTGCTACACATAGTGATTATATAATAGTTGAGTATAGAATTGACGGTGGAGCCTATACTCCAATTTTAAAATTTTATGGAAACAATAATATTTCATCAGGTACAAACAACAGATCTCTTGCTTTAGATACCAATTCAGATAATATTGGAGATGGCACAATACTTACAAGCACTTTTCAACAGTTTGAAAATTCAATCCTAGGAACTGGAAACACATTAGATTTAAGAATTAGATCTCATTCAAATTCAAGTAATGAAGAATGGGCAATGGATAACTTAAGATTATTAGACAGTACATTAAGTAATGATAGTTTTGTTTTAAACAAATCATTTGTAATGTATCCAAATCCTAATAATGGTAATACAGTTAATATAAAATCAGATTTTGATGGGGATTTTCAAGTAATAAATCAATTAGGACAAATAGTTAATACTTTCAAAATAAATTCAAATACAATAAACAGTATTAATCTAAATTCACTATCAGATGGTATTTACTTTGTAAAAGGAACAAACGGTACTAAAGTGATTACTCAAAAAATAATTATTAAAAAATAATTTTTTCTAATACTAACTAGGATATTAACTTTTCAGTGATAATTTTAAAATTATCGCTGAAAAGTATTCTTATAAAAATCAAATCTGAAAATTATGAAAAGAAGATTGTTTGTAAAAAACGTAAGTATGGCTTCAATGAGCATCTTAGCAATTTCAGGAACCAATGTACTGGCTAATACTACTGAAAAAGAAAAAAGTACTGTTATAGATTTATTACCTCTTAAAAAAGTCTCTAAAAAAATCGTTTTAAAAGGTTCAATACTAGATGCAGCAACTTTAAAACCAATCGAAAATTGTAAAATGACAGTTAAAGCTAAAGTGAATAGACTTTTAAATTCAACCCAAAATATTCTAACATCTAAAGGTGATTATACCATTATATCTGGTTTTACTTCTGAGGGGAAAATAAGTAAAAAAATTAAGGTAGAAATTACTGCAACAGGATATAAACCTTATACTGGATACATCTATTTGTCTACAAGTGGTTGTAACCTACATAGTAATGAATGGAATTACAACAAAAACTTTGATTTTAATGATTGTCCTAAAAACGAACAATTAGAAAATGAAATCTCTTCTTTTTTCAATTTTAGGTTAGTCAAATAATTTTTAAAAAATACAAACTAAATACTAAATAAAATGAAACAAAAAATTACACTATTTTTAATGGTGGTAATCTTTGGTCTCTTTAACTGTAACGCACAAACCCAATTTTGGAGTGATACTTTTGAAGATGTCGGAGCACCATCAAGTGGGACACGAACCCCAGAGAACAATAATGGAACTGGTTCTCCTTTTACATCATATTTTGTTAGAACCACTAATGCAAGTATTCAAACAATATTTTCACCCTCTGGATATGTAACTTTTGAAGGAGCAAAATTCTGGGCAGGTGAAGACCACGACGGGTTAACTGGAGCGACAGTTGCTGGTACCGAAGAACAACAAATAGATTGGACAGGAATTAATATTAGTGGTAAAACTGGACTTTCTTTTAGAGGACTTTTCGCTGCGAACAATGTTAATGCAGCATTTGAAAACGCAAACGGAGGATTAGGTGGTTCACACACAGATTATATAATCGTAGAATACAGATTCAATGGAACTGGTGCCTATACCAGACTTTTTGGGTTTTTTGCTAATAATAATATTGCTTCAGGAACAAATAATAAATCACTTGCTTTAGATACTGATGGAAACGATGTTGGAGACGGCACAATATTAAATCCAACTTTTGCTGAGATTCAGGGTAATATTACCGGAACTGGAACTACTCTAGATATTCGTATTAGAGCATATTCGAATGGCTTAAATGAAGAATGGGCTATAGATAATTTCCGTCTTTTTGAAACTCCGCCATGTGTTGCTCCAACAATTACTGCTCAACCACCAAACAGAACGATTTGTAACAATGCCAATACCACTTTCCCTATAACTGCAACGGGAGCAACTGGCTATCAATGGCAAGTAAATACAGGAAGTGGATTTACCGATATAACAAACGGTGGTGTGTATTCCAATGCAACTACAAACACTTTAACGATAACCGGAGCTACTTCGGGTATGAATGGCTATTTATACAGATGTGTTACCTATAATCCAACTATTGCTTGTTTTACCAATACAAATCAAGCAACCTTAACAATATCAAATATTAATACTTCAACAGGTTCACAAACTAATGTAGCTTGTAATGGAGGAAATACAGGTTCAGCTACAATTATACCTTCAGGTGGAATCGCACCTTACACCTAT
>CBFHBH010000391.1:0-2518 GCA_965653735.1 uncultured Flavobacterium sp.
GTTTTAAGAATTTCATTATTCTAGTTTTTGATTTTGAGTGTGCAAGGTACGATTTTTATAAAAATCGACTTTTTATTTAAGGTTTTGTTAAGAAATTGAATTCAAAATCTTATCCGTAGCCCCTTTATTCATTTGTACAAAAGTGCTGCATATATGCCCTTTTTCATGACGCTCATCTGGATTTTGAACTAATAAATCAAGTGCTTGATTCATTTCTTTTTGGTCACGTATCGAGATGCAGCCTTCTTGATGTACAAGAGCAGTAGCTTCAGCAAAGTGAGAATAATTAGGGCCTATTACAATTGGAATTCCAAAAGTAGCAGGTTCTAAAATATTGTGAACGCCTGGGTTTCCAAAACCTCCGCCAACATAAGCTATGTCGGCATAACTGTAGATTTTAGTCAGAATTCCAATGGTATCAATAATAAAAACATCATATTCTGAAAGGTTTTTGCCTTCCATCTCTGAAAACAATATCGTTTTTTTAGCAATTTCAGATTTTAAATTGGCAATTTGTTCTGGTTTAATATTATGAGGCGCAATTATGAATTTAAGACGGTGCGAAGTTCTATTAATATAATTCACTAAAAACTCTTCATCTTTAGGCCAAGAGCTTCCAACAACTATTGTTGTCATTTTGAATTCATGTGATGGATTTTTGCAAAAGCTTTCTATAAAATCCAATGTGTTATCTTTTTCTAAAATAGCGACTACACGGTCAAAACGCGAATCCCCTGAAACTGTAACGTTTGTAAATCCAATACTTTGTGCTAATTCTTTTGAGCTTTCATTCTGAACAAAGAAATGATTAAAGCTTTTTAATGCATTTCTATAAAACCCTCCATACCATTTAAAAAAGGCTTGGTCTTTTCTAAAGACACCTGAAATCAAAAACGTTCTAATGTTTTTTCTTTTAAGTTCGTTTAGATAATTTGGCCAGTATTCGTATTTGATAAAGAAAACCATTTCAGGTTGAATCAAATCTAGAAAACGTTTTGCATTGGACTTGGTGTCTAAGGGAAGGTAAATAGTAACATCTGCAACTGTATTATTTTTACGGATTTCGTATCCTGATGGTGAGAAAAAAGTCAATATAATTTTATGATTGGGGAATTTAATTTTTACTTTTTCCATTACTGGCAGTCCTTGTTCGTACTCTCCTAAGGAAGCTGCATGAAACCAAATGGTTTTGTCGTTTTTGTCAAGTTTTGTTTGTAGGGTTTTGAAAACATCTTTTCTACCATTGACAAACAATTTCATTTTTGGACTAAAAAAAGCTACTATTTTAAGTAACTGCTGGGTAATTTGAACCAGTAAGGTGTAAAGAAAAAACATAGTTGTGATTTTGTGTTGCTAAAATACATTAGTTTTCTAAAATTTATTATAAAAGCTATTAAATTAGTAGATTTGCATTCTAAATTTTAGTCGATGAAAAAGCTACAAATGGTTGACTTAAAAAGTCAATACGATAAAATAAAAAATGAAGTTAATGCTTCAATTCAGGAAGTTTTAGATACTACAACATATATCAATGGTCCGCTTGTGCATCAATTTCAAGCTGATTTAGAAAAATACTTAGATGTAAAACATGTAATACCGTGTGCAAATGGTACAGATGCTTTGCAAATTGCCATGATGGGACTTGGTTTAAAACCTGGTGACGAAGTTATTACTGCCGATTTTACTTTTGCAGCTACTGTTGAAGTAATTGCTTTGTTGCAATTGACACCTGTGTTAGTTGATGTTGAAATGGATTCTATGAATATTTGTATCGAGTCTCTTAAAAAAGCTATTACTCCAAAAACAAAAGCCATCGTTCCTGTGCATTTGTTTGGCCGTGCTGCCAATATGGATGCTATTATGGAAATTGCTAAAGCACATAATTTGTTTGTAATAGAGGATAATGCTCAAGCTATTGGCGCTAATTATACTTCAAGTAATGGTTCGAAAGTAAAAGTTGGAGCAATTGGTTATGGTGATGGTGGTGCTATTTTTACTAACGATGATGAATTAGCACATGTTATTCGTGGAATTGTTAATCACGGAATGTATGTGCGTTATCATCACGATGTTGTTGGGGTAAATTCTCGTTTAGATAGTATACAGGCTGGAGTTTTAAAAGCAAAATTACCTCATTTAGACGCCTATAATACTGCTCGTAGAGAAGCAGCAAGTAAGTATAATCAAGCACTTTCTGGAAATGCTAATATTGTAGTTCCACAGTTTGATATTAATGGTGATGACCACGTGTTTCATCAGTATGTTTTCAGGGTTACAAATGGAAAACGTGATGCTTTGTTAGATCACTTACAAGCTAAAGGAATTCCATGTGCGATATATTACCCAATTCCATTACACAGTCAAAAAGCATATGCAGATTCACGTTACAATGAGGCTGATTTTCCTGTAACTAATCAATTGGTTAAAGAAGTTATAGCTTTACCTATGCACACTGAGCTTGATAATGAGCAAATTAAATTTATCACAGATTCTGTTTTGGAATTTTTGAACAAATAAT
>CBFHBH010000392.1:0-2518 GCA_965653735.1 uncultured Flavobacterium sp.
TGATATGATTTGATAAATAAATTCTTTTTTTAAATTTTTTCGAATTTTATCAAGCGGCATATTAGCCGATTGTAATTTTTCTAAATTGCTTGGGAGGTTGACCTCTTTTTGGGAGTCGTTGTTCCATGCGTTTTGTATATCGTTAAAGTCCATAACCTTGCTGTTTTATAATTTCTTTCAATTTTTCTTTAGCTCTATTGAGCTTCACTCTAGCATTACCCTCTGAGATTCCTAAGTTTTCTGCAATTTCCCTATGTGAAAATCCTTCAAGTTGATAAAAGATAATTGCCTTATCAATTTTATCCAATCTTTGAACTGCTTTGTAAAAATGTTCTATTTGTTGCTCTTTAATATGGCCATCACTTTCTTCTTCTTTTATGTTTTCTGAAGCAATTTCATACTTGTCAATTTTACGTTTTTCTTTTTTCAAAAAGACGATAGAAGTATTGATTGCTACACGGTACATCCATGTTGAAAACTGACTTTCTCCTTTGAAGGTATCATAGGCTTTCCATAGCTGACAGACAATTTCCTGAAACAAATCGTCCTGATCGTCTCGATTGTCCATATACATTTTAGAAACCTTGAAGAGTATTCCTTTATGAGTTTCAATTCGCCTTAAAAATTCTTTTTCTTTCGACTCCAAAATGCCTTTTAGTTCATTATAGGTTTTACATTATATCCGGCTTTTTTTAATAGCTGTATTACGCCTTGTTCACCATCCAAATGTGCTGCACCTACGGCAAAGAAAACACTTTCTTTTTTCATTAACTCAGGCATTTTCTTTACCCAATTATTGTTACGAATATCTAGCATCCATTTTTTGTCTTCTTTGTCCATAAATTTTGCATCAGTAGTTAATTCGTATATTTTTTGAATTTGTTCCGAATTATATACAGGTATTAATTCTTTAAAATAATCTGCTCCATAATGTTTTAACTGATCAATCATTTCATGGTCAGAATATGCTTTACTTAAAAAATTCAATTGATCGTTTAATTTTTCTAAACCTATGGTTTCTATTTTTCTTTCTGTTGCCATTTTCATGAATTCAAACTCATACATTTTTGGAGGACAATTTAATGACTTAAACATCACCATGCTCATTATCGTCATTAAAGTATAGTTGTCAAAAGTTTTAGCTCCTTGTCCTAGTTTTTCTTGTAAAAAAGCATCAAGCTTTTTATAATCTTCAGGATTTAAAGTTTTGCTAAGCGGTTCTTTACTCATTGCTGATTGTTGCATAGCCATTAACTCAGATGGGTCATCCATATCAATTTCTAATGCAAGTTTATCAGATTTTGAAAAAGCATTTAAAGTTTTATTGGTCATTTTAAAATCAGACTCACACATCATATGCACTGTACCATATAGATAAGATGGCTTTGTTAATCCCTTACCTGATATTTCCCAAAGCAAAGTATTTTCTGTTGTTTGAGCATTTGTAGATCCTCCTAATAAAGAAGCTAAAATTAAAAGCGAAGATTGAATTAGTCTTTTCATTTTGTTTGTTTTTAAAGATTGATGATGATTTTGATTGATGGTGAAACTCTTATTTTTTATTTTCTGCATTTTCTCTTTTTTTGGAAGCAAAACTCGCTACCAAAAGACAAATCATGATGGCTAATAATTCTCTTTTGGGTCTCTCAAAAGCAAACTCGCTCACTAAAGAATAACTAATCCCAAATGAAGCTAAAAAAAGCATAACCGAATTAACTGAAGAAATTTTTGATGTATTTACAGTTTTCATAATGTTTTGTTTTAATTTGTTTACGACTCGTAAGTAATCGAATGAACAAAACGTTACAAAAAAAATTTAAAAATTTACAAAAGTGAGTAAAGACTGGTAATAACAGCCGAAATTTCTTTTTCAGTATTATAACTATGAAGGCAAAAACGAAGTCTTTCTTGTCCTTCAGGCACTGTTGGTGAAAGTATTGGTTTTACATCAAATCCCTTTTCTTGTAGGTGTTCAGCGATTCGTTTCACATTGTCATTTCCCCGTACGATAGCGCATTGAATTGCCGATTTACTATAAACAAACATAGGTTTTAAACCCAATCGCATTTTCTCTTGGTTAAAAAACACAATATTAGATTTGAGATCAATGATAGATTTAGGTTGCTCACTTAATGTTTTATATCCTGTTAGAATAGTAGCAACTGAATGAGGTGAAAGTCCTGTAGTGTAAATAAAACTTCGAGCGAAATTAACTAAATATGATTTAAGCTCATTGCTTCCTAAAATAGCTGCTCCATGACAACCAAGCCCTTTTCCAAAGGTCATAATTCGGGCAAAGATTTTGTCGTGTAAACCCAACATCTGGATTAAGCCTTCTCCTCTTTCTCCAAAAACACCTAAAGCGTGTGCTTCGTCTACGATTAAATGGCAATCGTGTTTTTCAGAAAGAAAAACCAAATCTTCTAAATTCGGAGAATCACCATCCATAGAATAAACTGACTCTATTACGATAAATATATTTAAATTAGGTGATTGAAATTTGGTTATTTTTTCTTCT
>CBFHBH010000393.1:0-2517 GCA_965653735.1 uncultured Flavobacterium sp.
ACAAGCGGCGTCCAATCGAAACCGCTCCACGTACCGTTACATCATAACTTCCAAATTCCTCACGGGCAATTTTCGATGCTGAATAAACCGATGCTCCCGCTTCTGACACCACAAAAACCTGAACTGGTTTGTCGAAAGCAATTTTTTTGATAAAAAATTCGGTTTCACGACTTGCCGTTCCGTTTCCGATGGAAATCGCTTCAATATTATACGCATTTACCATTGATTTAACTTTTTTCATCGCCATGGTTGTCTCGTTTTGAGGTGCGTGGGGGAAAATGGTTTCGTTGTACAACAAATCACCTTTTTCATCCAGACAAACCACTTTGCAACCCGTTCTAAATCCAGGATCAATAGCTAAAATACGTTTCTCACCCAATGGTGGCGCCAACAATAACTGACTCAAATTCCCCGCAAATACATCAATCGCTTTGATATCAGCCTTTTCTTTTGCTTCCTGTAAGGTTTCATTTGAAATCGCAGGTTCCAGTAAACGTTTGTAACTGTCTTTGATGGCCAATTCCAAATGTTCGGTGGTATCGTTATTCGATTTGATAATGTTATCTTCAATGAATGAAATAGCTTCTTCTTTTTCAATTTCTACATTCAGTTTGACAAAACCTTCAGCTTCAGCTCTCAACATCGCCAATAAACGGTGGGAAGGCGCTTTACTGATTGGTTCCGCCCAATCGAAATACTGTGAAAATTTTTGAGCTGCTTCATCGTCTTTTTTGGTTTTAACCACTTTTGTAGTGATTTCCGCTTTGCGCTGAAACATACGTCGCAAATTTTTACGGATATAGATGTTCTCATTGATCCACTCGGCAATGATATCACGTGCGCCTTGTAACGCTTCGTCTTCATTGGCTACTTTATCATTAAGATATTTAGAAGCAATGATCTCAATATCGTCATTGTGTTGGGACATAATGATTTTCGCCAAAGGTTCCAATCCGTTTTCACGGGCGGTATCCGCTTTGGTTTTCTTTTTCTTTTTATACGGAAGGTATAAATCCTCTATTTCTTGTAAATCAAAACTGTTTTCAATTTTTGATTTTAGTTCAGGTGTCAAGGCGTTTTGTTCTTCTATTGATTTTAAAATACTTTCTTTACGCTTTACAATTTCGTCGTATTGCTTGTTAAGTTTTGCGATTTGCTCAATCACTACCTCATCCAGATTTCCTGTTTTATCTTTACGGTAACGCGCAATAAAGGGAATCGTACAATCTTCTGAAAGCAATTGTAAGGTTGCTTCTATGTTTTTGGAAGCAGTCGAAATCGTTTTTAAAATGTATTCTAAATTTGTCATTTTTTGAAATAAAATAAGGATGCTAAAATAGTATCTTTGCCGCAATTTTAAGAAATGAATATCATATTACTTTACATTTTCTGCATTAATATTTTGACGACTGGTTTATTTGGAATCGATAAATTTCTGGCTATAAAAAATAAACGACGAATACCAGAAAAAGATTTGTTGGCTTTTAGTTTTATAGGAGGTGCAATCGGTGGACTTTTAGGAATGTTTGTTTTTAACCACAAAGTTTCTAAAGGAAGTTTTTTATGGAAATTTGCTTTCATTCTTCTTGCTCAAATCACTCTATTCGTTTTTATGAGAATCTAATTTGATTTATAATTCCGTTTCATAAAATTCAAAGCCGCTTCCATAATTTCTCCCATCGACTTCGCGTTTTTAAAGTTTTTATCTTTGGTGAATTCGTAGGTTTCTTTTTTCAATTGTTCCAAATGAAGAGTTGGAGACAACTTCATTGATTTCATTACAGATAATAAATCAGTTAAGCGTTCTTCAGAATCTGCTAAACGTTTTACTAATAATGATCGTTCTTCGTTTTGGTATTGATCAATAGAATCGGGTTCTAATTTCTCTTTTACCAATTCGGTAAACTGAAAATTTTCTTTAAAAAGATGTGGTTTGTATAATTTGAAATTGCCCTCATAACATTGTTGATCAAAATCGATAGCGCGAATTTTATAAACAATGTGATCGTAATCGTACGTTGGAATTACTACAAAATTATACGATCGCATATCTCCTAACAAACCTATCATACAGCGCTCGTTGAATTTTACAAACTCTTTGGCTATTTGAGCTTTTTCTGCTTCTGTACATTTTTGCAAGTGTTCTTTTAGAAAAACATCTCCAGGAATTCCCACAATATGTTCTTCGATTAATGTACTTTCATAGACCAAAAAATTAATACGATTAGGCGATAAAATGTGTTCTAATTCCAACCCGAAAATACGCGAAGCGTCGGCTTTTTTGATGTAAAAATGTGTGTAATTATCATTAAGTATGTTTCTGACCTTTACTCTAAAGGGTTTTGAATTTCCAAATCCACAATAATCAATATAATCGACTGTAAGGTGTTTCAAAACTCTTTCATCACCATCGGAATGCAGTAAGGTGTATATTTTTTTTAAACTTAAATCAATTTCATTTCTATCAAATTCATTGTAAAAAACGCGCAACCAAAGTGTGTCTTCCCCTTTTTGGTC
>CBFHBH010000394.1:0-2512 GCA_965653735.1 uncultured Flavobacterium sp.
CGCGTAACAATAAATCTTTCAACGAAAAGTTTTACCCGGTTTATCGTGCATTGAAAGCCCTGGCCATCAATGCCATATTTGATGGAGAAATTATTGTGGTAGATAATTTTTCGCAAGATGATAGTTGTCAAATGATAAAGCAACGATTTCCTGGTGTAAAACTGATTGAAAATGAAGTCAATTATGGATTTCCTAAAGGAAATAATATAGGTGTTGCAGAAGCTAAAGGGGAATATATCTGTATTCTAAATCCCGATACTGTTGTCGCTGAAGATACTTTTGAAAAAGTCTTACAGTTTGTTAAAACTAAAACCGATTTAGGTATTGTTGGTTGTAAACTCATCGACGGGACTGGAAATTTTCTCCCCGAATGTAAGCGTGGTGTGCCAACACCTTGGGTGGCACTGACTAAAATTTTTAGTTTATATAAACTCTTTCCAAAATCATCCCTTTTTAATAAATATTATGCGCAACATTTATCTGAAAATGAATCAGGTGAAGTTGATATTCTTGTAGGTGCTTTTATGGTTATGAAGCGTGAGTTGTATTTGCAAGTAGGGGGGTTTGATGAAAACTGCTTTATGTATTCAGATGATATTGATTTGAGTCATCTGGTTAAAAAAGCAGGTTTTAAAAATTATTATTTCCATGAAACGTCTGTGATACATTATAAAGGAGAAAGTACTGTTCGTGATGAAAAATACGTCAAGAGATTTAGTGAAGCAATGCAGTTTTTCTATAAAAAGCATTTTGGTGGTTCATGGTTTTTTAATGTGTTTATGAAAATTGGAATTTTCTTTTTCGTTTTGTTTAAAAAGAATCAACAAAAAGAGAATAAAAGAAATGTTAGCTCGTATTTAATTATTTCCGAGGAAGACAGCTTTAAAGAATTTTTTGATAAACTTACAAAAGTTCAAAAAATGAATAATAATAATCTTTATGAAATGTCTGCTGACTCAGAAGTAGTTTTAGACAACAATAGTTATTCATTTAAAGATATAATCGCCTTTATTGAAAACAATAGAAACAAAGGATATACTTTTAAGATAATACCACAATCGACTAACTATATGATTGGTAGTAATAACGCAAACGATATAGGTGAAGTAATAAATTTAACAAAAATTGATTGATTCGTGGTGTATCGAACAAAAAAATGTTAATTTTGCAAACCAAATAAAGAAACACAACTTTAGTTTAAAAATATGGCAAAGTTTGAATTGAAATTACCCAAAATGGGAGAAAGCGTTGCAGAAGCAACCGTAACAAACTGGTTAAAAAATGTAGGTGACAAAATAGAACAAGATGAAGCTGTTCTTGAAATCGCTACAGATAAAGTAGATAGCGAAGTGCCTTCAGAAGTATCTGGAACACTTGTTGAGATATTATTCCAAAAAGATGATGTGGTGCAAGTTGGTCAAACAATTGCGATCATTGAAACAGAAGGAGGTGCTGTTGTAACAGAAGCTCCAAAAACAGAAACGGCATCAACTCCAGTTGCAGAAGTTGCTAAAATTGTTGAAGTAGCAAAAGAAACTGCTGCTCCTGCAGATTTCTCATCTTCAGATAAGTTTTTCTCTCCATTAGTAAAAAATATTGCAGCTGCAGAAGGAATTTCTTTAGCTGAATTAGAATCTATTCAAGGTTCTGGTAAAGATGGTCGTGTAAATAAAGAAGACTTATTAAATTATATTAAAAATAGAGGTGCTAAGCCTGTTGCAGAAGCTCAAAAAGTAGTTGTAGCTCCAGTTCAAACATCAACTCAAGCGGTTCCGGTATCAGTAAACGGTGCTGACGAAGTTGTTGAAATGGACAGAATGCGTAAATTGATTTCAAAATACATGGTGGAATCAGTACAAACTTCTGCTCACGTACAATCATTCATTGAAGTAGATGTGACAAACATCGTAAAATGGAGAGATAAAGTGAAGAATGCTTTCGAAAAGAGAGAAGGAGAAAAGTTGACTTTCACTCCAATCTTTATGGAAGCTGTTGCTAAAGCGTTAAGAGATTTCCCTGGACATTTCAGTAGAAGGAGAATATATCGTTAAAAAGAAAAATATCAACTTAGGTATGGCTGCCGCTTTACCAAATGGAAACTTGATTGTGCCTGTAATTAAAAATGCAGATCAATTAAACTTAGTGGGTATGGCAAAAGCGGTTAACGATTTAGGAAACCGTGCAAAAGCTGGAAAATTAAAACCAGACGATACTCAAGGTGGTACTTATACAGTAACGAATGTTGGTACTTTTGGTTCAGTTTTCGGAACGCCAATTATCAATCAACCACAAGTAGGTATTTTAGCTTTAGGGGCTATCAGAAAAGTTCCAGCGGTTATTGAAACTCCAGAAGGGGACTTCATTGGAATTCGTCAAAAAATGTTCTTATCACACTCTTACGATCATAGAGTTGTTGATGGTGCTTTAGGAGGAAGCTTCGTTAAACGAGTTGCTGATTACCTTGAGGCTTGGGATATTAATATAGATATATAAAATTTAAAAAATTATTTAT
>CBFHBH010000395.1:0-2507 GCA_965653735.1 uncultured Flavobacterium sp.
GAAGCTAAGGCAAAAGCTGAAGAAGCCGCACGATTAAAAGCAGAGCAAGATCGTTTAGCTAAAGAGAAAGCCGATGAGGCAGCAAGATTAAAAGCAGAAGCTGATGCAAAAGCTAAGGCAGATGCTGAAAGATTAGCAAATGAAAAAGCAGAAGCAGCACGTTTGGCTAAAGAAAAAGCCGATGAAGCAGCACGATTAAAAGCAGAAGCAGAGGCAAAAGCTAAAGCAGATGCTGAAAGACTAGCAAATGAAAAAGCAGAAGCTGCAAGATTAGCTAAAGAGAAAGCAGATGCAGAGGCAAAAGCAAAAGCAGATGCAGAAGCTGAAAGACTTCGTAAAGAAGCTGAAGCAAAAGCAAGACTTGAAGCAGCTAAAACAGCAGAAGATAAAGAACTTGATAACTTAACTCAAGTAATTGACGATTCTAAAAAATACCAAACCGAATCTTTAAATAAGTTCGAGAATATGGTAAACGAGAAAGCTAGAGAGTTATCTGAATTACGTAAAGAAAATGACTTGTCTGAGCAAGGAATTGCAACTACTCAAAAAGAAGTTGAATTCCAAAGTGGTGCTGCAGCAAATAGAGCATTAGAAGCCTTAAAAGCTGAAATTAATGAAAATGCTAAAAACCAAGCATCAAGAATTAAGGAATTTGAAGCATTGGCCGCTGAAAGATTGAAAAAAGTTCCAGGTAAAAACGACTTGTTAAATCAATCGTATGCTAGAACATTAGAACAATTAAAAGCCGAAAAAATAGCTTCTGACAAACAAAATGCTCAATTGTTAGCCAGATTGGATCAAATTAAGAGTGAAATTGAGGTTGAGAAAAAACGTCGTATCAAGCGTGCAACATTTGATAGCAACCAAACTAAATATATAAAAGACAGAGCAACGTTAAAACAAATTAAAGAAACAACATCGCCAACAGGACAAACGTATACCCCTGCAGATTTTGATTTTGGAGACGAAGATCAAGCAAACATGCAAATTATTAAAAATATTGACAATGCTGAAGGAGGTTTCTATTTAGTTGTAGCTGCTCATAAAGACGAAGCAAAACGTGATGCATTTATCAAGAAAGCAATTCAGGCTGGTCAAACCAACATTGATTTCTTCTATAATGTAGCAACAGGAACATATTATATTTATTATCAAAAATTCTCTGAAATTCAAGATGCAACATCAGCACTTGAAAATAAAGGAAACAAAGCAATTAATGCTAAAATGGTAATTGTGAAAATTGAGAAATAACAAGAAAATACGTTAACAGATAATTATATTTTAAAAAAGAGTCATAAAAAAATGTTAACTACGTAAAAAATAAATAAATTTATTGCACCAAAACTAAAACGTAACCTTATGAAATTAAAACAACATGTACTTATCGTTTTAATGATTATTCTAGGCAGCTTAGGAACCTACGCCCAAGTTGCTGTGCCTTTTACACAAAGGTTAGCTGGAGGTAGTGTGAAGATTAAAGGAGATATTGTATTCGTTGGTAACAACATTACAAATCGTGCTCCTGCTGCCACACCTTCAGATGCGAATACTCCTTACAATGGAACAGCCAATAACAATGGTTTAAATTTCGAGTATATCGATGTAGATGGAGACCCCTCAACATTTAGTTCGAGTACTGCCAATTTAAACATTGCAACAAGCTGTAAAAGGATTGTATATGCAGGTCTATACTGGACTGCAACATACCCTTTTGAGCGTTCAGGACCAGGAGGAGATGGCACATCTTCAAACTATACAGGTTCACCAAGAAACAATTCATGGAATCAAGTGAAGTTTAAAGTTCCTGGAGGAACCTATGTAGATTTAACTGCAGATAATGCAGCTGACCCGCCTGGTGATGAGGATAGCATTATTTTTGACGGTTTTAATGCTGCTAATCCGAGTAATTCGTTTTATGCAGCTCCTTATGTTTGTTATAAAAACGTAACAAGTCTTGTACAAGCATTAGCCAATGCAAATGGTACTTATGCAGTAGCAAATCAAAGAGCAGCTCGCGGTATTCGTCCTGACGGAATTTCGAGCGGTTGGTCATTGGTAGTAATTTATGAAAGTCCAACTTTACCAAGTAAGTATATTTCAGTTTTTGATGGTTATGCAAATATTTATGATGGAATCAATGCTGCAAATGCTGTTGATTTTACAGTAAATGGTTTCCAAACTTTACCTGCACCAATACCTGTAAGAGCTCGTATTGGAGTCTCTACATTAGAAGGAGATTATAGTTTAACAAATGATAGATTTAGAATTAAAGCGAATTCGGTTGCTGGTTTTACTACATTATCAAATGCAGTTAATCCTGCTGATAACTTTTTTAACGGTTCAATTAGTACCAATGGTGCAATAGTAACCACAAGGAATCCGAATAGTACTAATACATTAGGTTATGATTTAGATATTGTTAATGTAAATAATCCATCAAATAGTGTCATCCCTAACGGTGAAACTGGAGCAACGCTTCGTGTTACAACAAATGGCGATGCTTACGG
>CBFHBH010000396.1:0-2501 GCA_965653735.1 uncultured Flavobacterium sp.
AATACTATGGGATCTAAATCTAATCACTCAGAAATGCAAAAATTGGTGGTTATGATGAAAGACGAATTAGAAAAAATTAAAGAGCAGGTATTAAATGTTTTATAAGTAATTAGTGAAGAGTGATTAGTAAATAGTAAGTCAAAATTAATCACTCTTTACTTTTCACTAATCACTAATTTATGAATAAAGGAGGAAAATTAATCGTCTTTTCAGCACCGTCAGGATCTGGGAAAACCACTATAGTAAGACATTTATTAGGAATTGAAGAATTAAATTTAGAATTCTCAATTTCAGCAGCGACTCGTGAACCAAGAGGGCAGGAAGTTTCTGGAAAAGACTATTATTTTATGTCGATTCACGATTTCAAACAGCACATCAAAGCCGAAGATTTTGTAGAATGGGAAGAAGTATACCGCGACAACTTTTATGGCACACTAAAAAGCGAAGTAGAACGTATTTGGGCGTTAGGTAAAAACGTAATTTTTGACATTGACGTAGCAGGAGGATTACGTATTAAACATAAATTCCCCGAACAAACGCTTGCTGTTTTTGTAAAACCTCCAAGTGTAGACGAATTAAAACGTCGCTTGAAAGAACGTTCTACAGAAAGTGAGGAAAAAATCAATATGCGTATTGCCAAAGCCCATGTCGAGTTAGCTACTGCTCCACAATTTGACACAATTATCAAAAACTACGATTTGGATGTAGCAAAGGAAGAAGCATATCAGTTGGTAAAGGAGTTTGTAAAATAAAAATGTTACGTTTTTTTAAATCGAACTGGAAACCCATAGTTAACTTGTTTAAAATCTTGCTTGTTATCTTTGGCTCTTGTACAACATTTTTTTTAACAATTGCATATTTTTATCAAAATGTATTTCCTTTAAAATACGGTTTGATATTTACATTAGCAATATGCATTTTTACAACATTAGCATTTATATTCTTAGAAAGTTTAAGAATTTTTAATGAAAATTGTTTGTTTAAAAAAACGCCTTATAATACAATTGATAAATTGGTTTATAAAACAGAATACTGTCAAGATTCTAAATATGGTTTCTTCAAAAAACACAGATTTATAAAAATTGAACAGGAACACTACGAAATTATCTTTTATTCTGACATTGTTAGAAATGAATTTGGAAATAGTTTAGTAGTCATTAAGAATTTTGGAGAAAAGCAAAAACCAATTTTACACCAAATTAAGTATAAGGAACAGAAATTTAGTGAGTCATCACTTTTTGCTGAATTAAAAAAGATATGAGAACCATGAAAATAGGTTTATATTTTGGGACTTTTAATCCAATCCATATTGGACACTTAATTATTGCCAATCATATGGCAGAGTACTCTGATTTGGATCAAATTTGGATGGTTGTCACTCCTCATAATCCACACAAACAAAAAAACACTTTGTTAGATGATTACCATCGTTTGCATATGGTGCATTTGGCTACTGAGGATTTTTCAAAAATAAAGCCTTCTGATATTGAGTTTAAACTACCACAACCCAATTACACAGTAAACACATTGGCACATTTACAGGAAAAATATCCTGATTATGAATTTGCACTTATTATGGGTGAAGACAACTTGAATTCACTTCACAAGTGGAAAAATCATGAAATTATTCTTCAAAATCATAATATATATGTGTATCCAAGAATGAATTCGGGTGAAATGGATTCGCAGTTTTCTAATCATCCAAAAATCCACAGAGTGGGAGCCCCAGTAATTGAACTTTCTTCGACTTTCATTCGCGAAAGCATTAAAAATAAAAAAAATGTGATTCCTTTATTACCTAATAAAGTTTGGGAATACATCGATCATAATTTGTTTTATAAGAAGTAAATGATCCTTTTACAATTTAGAATTTTTCATCCTACAAAATCAAAAGGAAATAATTTAACACTTTCTGAAAAGGTTGACAGAATAAGTTTTTATCTTTTAATCCCTATTGTGATCTGTTTACTAGTAATTTTCAACACTAGAAACCTATCTTTTATCTTTGAATCTTTGGCAGCAACAATTGGACTTATCGCCTTTTTACTTTCAGTTATAAGTAGAGTTATACGGTTTGGAGAATATGAAAACTTAAGTGGTCATTTTGAAGGAAACATAATATTTACAGAAGAAGAAATAAAAATAGATAATATCAAAATACCTCTGAATGAAATAATCGAACTAGAACTCTTTTATTTTGATTTCATTGGTCGAAAAACTGACAACCATCGTTCTGGCCCTATGTACACGAATGGCACAGGTAATCAAATAAAAATTAAAACTAAAAACTCTTCTTACGAATGTTTTTTTGAAATAATTTCCGAAACAATAATTTACAACATCGAGCAATATCTTTATAGTATTGTTGTTAACAAAAAACTTCAGCCTACTAAAAATCATTTAGATTTAGTTCCAGATGATTTTAAAGATAATAAAGCATTTATTGCTCTATTAAATGAAATTAAAAAAGTAGCAGGGAGTAATACCGAAAAAGGTAAAAA